>CAYNDM010000011.1:5568-6147 GCA_964395265.1 uncultured Bacteriovoracaceae bacterium | reverse complement strand
CGCGCCATCGCCTCGTCGAAGCGCTCGCCACGCAGGTCGATTTGGCTTCCTGGGGCCGCTGGGCGGTCTCGGTCGACGATTCGGTACTGAGAGGGGCTGGAGGCCTTTCCAAACGCTTTCTGAGCGCTCGGGCTCTTCGAGGCCCCGGCTGGCAAGGCCTCGACGTCGGAAGCCGACATACTCATCTGGATCGAGCCCATGGCGACTTTGACTTTGTCGCCCTTGATCTCCAGAACCGTGCCGAGATTTTTCCATTTGGGAATCCTGACCTGGCTCCCGACCTGGAGCTGGGGCTTCGTCGCTTTTCGCGCTTCCTCCTCGCGGGTGGCGCGGAGCATTTCGGCGATCTCGGGAGCCTCCTCCTGCAAAGTCTTCTGGAGAGCGGTCTCGGCGCCTGTCAGGGTCTCGTTGAGGCTCGATCGGGCGGCGTCGACTTCACGCCGGCTTTTCATCTCGTCGAGCTTCCTGACCGCGGCGCGGACTTCGTCCTGCGCCTGTTCGTAGACGCGCTTGAGCTTGACCCGCGTCTTCTCCATCAAATCGCTAACCGTGTTCTGGGTCCGTTCGGTCCATTCATTC
>CAYNDM010000011.1:4286-5558 GCA_964395265.1 uncultured Bacteriovoracaceae bacterium | reverse complement strand
AGAGGAGCTCCTCGAACTCCAGGTGCTCGCGCGTGAGGTAGCGCTTAGCGAGCTCGAGCACTCGCGCGGGCAGTCCCAGGCGCTCGGCGGTCTCGAGCGCTCGCGAGCGTCCCGGAACGCCCAAGACGATGCGGTAGGTGGGGGTGCGGGAGCTTTCATCGAAAGCCATGCTGGCGTTCAGGATCCGTTGATCGGAGAGCGCCAACGCTTTGAGATGGGGATCGTGCGTGGTCGCGACCACCATCGCGCCTTCGCCCATCACGGTCTCGAGGAACGCGCGCCCCAAGGCCGCGCCCTCCTCGGGGTCCGTCGCCGAGTTGAGCTCGTCGATCAGGACCAGGCTCCGCTCGGTGACCTCGCTCAGCACCTCCTTGAAGCGGAGGATATGGCCCGAGAAACTCGAGAGGTGCTCGTCGATCGACTGCGGGTCGCCCAGATCGGCGAAGAAGGAGTCGAAAAAGGGAACCGTCGGTTGATCCGTCGCCGGAAAGTGGAAGCCCGTGCTCGCGCAAATCCCAGCGAGTCCCTCTCTCTTGAGAAGCACGGTTTTTCCGCCGGTGTTCGGACCAGTGAGAAGCAAGGTCCGGACGGGGTCCCCGAAGTCGATTTCGTTTCGGATGATCTGCTCGTCGGGGAGCGAGCGATAGAGCAGAGGGTGGGCTGTCTGCCTCAGGATGAAAATGCGCTCCTCGGCGACCTGGATCGGCTTTCCACCGAAAGCGCGCCCTGCTCGGGCCTTGGCCGCGACCGCATCCCAGTGGATCAGGATTCGGGATCCGGCTTCGATCTCGTCGACGAAGGGCTCAAGTTTCTTCGAGGTGTCGCGGAGAACGGCATAGATTTCCTGAATCAGCTCGTTTTGGAGCTTGCGAAGCCGGTTATTGAGTTGAGCGACTTCCCGCGGCTCGACGAAAACGGTCTGCCGGCTCGCGGACGCCTCATAGACGATCCCGTCCACATCATGCTGATGGGAAATCTTGACGGGAATCACGTAGCGCCCGTCGCGCACGTCGCTAAAGCTCTCCTGCAGGACGCCCTGCTGCGAAAACGTCTTGAGCAGATGGTCGAGGACCGCGCCGATTTCCTTGCGGAGCGAGCGGATCTCGGAATGAAGCGATCCCAGCCTGGGTGAGGCCCGCTCGGAGAGCTCGCCTTCGGGCGTCAGGACACGCTCGAGGATGCGCAAAGGCTGATAAGGGTCGGGAAGGCCCCCTTGTGCGCCCTTGCATCTTTCGCCGCGGAGCTCCTCGCGAGGAAGCGGGGACCACGCGT
>CAYNDM010000011.1:0-4276 GCA_964395265.1 uncultured Bacteriovoracaceae bacterium | reverse complement strand
AGCAGAGGGGGGATTTCCTGGGTTTCCTGCTGCTGCTGGCGGGCCGCCAGGATATCCGGCGCCCAGGCGTCCGGCGAGCGAAGCTCCAGGAGCAGCGCCTTAGCCGGTTCGCTTCTCGCTTCTTCGCGAGCCAGCTCGATCATGCGATCCCACTCGAGCGCTTTCAGCGCTGCGCGGGAGGAGTGTCTGATCTGAGAAGGGTTCACCGGCGCTTCCACACCGGTCTTGTACCACGTCAGTTCAAGAAGTCGAAGGCCTCGCCGAACGGCCCAGGGGGATGGGCTTTCATATAGGCGCCACCCGATTTCTCGAGCACGAGCTTCAGGTCTTGTGCATCGAGCGGCATTCCGCCCAGCTCCTCGGGAAGGTCCAGCGGAGCGGTTTCGCCGCCCTTTTGGACGCCAAAGGCCCGGGCCCAGGTCACGTAGGTATAGCCGCCGACGTTATTGTTCACGAACCAAGCGCGATCGATGATGAGGTTGGCGGCATCCTTGGAGAGATTCTTCCTGGCCGCCGTGGCAATGGTTTCGACCAATTGATAGCGAGCATTGCCCCAAAGCATTGTAAAAATGATCGGATACACGATGTTTTTCGTGCCTCTTTCCATGCCCTCTAGCCAGGTCTGATCGCCTTGCGCGATGCCCAACCCCTGAAAGGCGCCCTGAGTGATCCCGTTGGTCATGAGCCCGACCACACCGAATTGAACGGCTCGGTCCCTGAAGGCCCTGCCGCGTTCGACGAGCGTATAGTGGCGCCCTCGCTTTTCCTTTCCGGTGAAGTCGAAGAGCGTGCGCGGTCGGAAATCGCCCACCGAAGCCCTGGCTGCGGTCAGTTTGCTGTTCCGGAAGTAGATATGCACTACGCTGAACGTCGCCAACGCTCCGGAGACTGAGTTCATGACGACGTATCCAAGCTCATCGTTGAAGGCATCCCCGCGGCCCTGGATCTCGCTGCCGATCCCGATAGCGAATCCCGAGGCCTCCAGTTTGATGAACTCATCGAGGAACTCCGGTCGGGTGACGATTCGCTTGAAGACGCGCAATTCCTTGCTCACGATCTCGCCCTGCCGGGAGACCCATTTTCCAAGGATGGGGTGGGCCATGATCTTGTCCCAGACTTTCTCGACCGCCATGCCGTTCTTTTTCGCGACGAACTCCACGGCCGCCTTGAGCGTCATATACTGTTTGTTTCCGGAGAGAATCGTCCGCACGTTTCGGATGAAGCCGAGCGCCCCAGGAGCGAGCTTGCTCGCGAAGAACTCGGTCTGCTCGAGAGACTGCTTCCAGGCTTTGATCTCGTTGGCCGAAAGAGTGACGTAATTCTTGCCCTTGATCATGGCCACTCTCAGGTGCCTGGCCACATTCGAGATCCGGACGATGTCGCAGAATCCCAACACTCCATTGATGATCAGGAAAGAGAGAGCGTCTTTCTCGGCGCGGCCGGCGCCGCCGACTTCCTCGAATGAACCCACCCGCGAGGTGCCGACGTACAGGCCTCGCGAGAGCCGGGCATCGGCGGCCGCTTTCAGGTAGTCCGCCGTGCTCTGTCCGATGAAGATCGCGTTGGAGAGAAGCAGGAGCCTGTTCGAGACCGCTAACACGGCTGTGCTGCCGCCGAAGCTGGTGAGGATGCTTGCGATGCTTGCCGCGATTCCAAGCCCGTAGGTCCACTTGCGAAGCTTGTCGCGCTTGCGCTCTTGCGAAGCGAAGTAGGTGTCGAATTGCTGGTGGGCCGAGTAGAGCTCCGGCTCGATCCCGAGATACCTGTAGCGTTCTGCGGCGAGCACCCAGAGAGAGTCCTCCTTGGCCAGTTCGAGAAGCGCCGAGTCCTTGTTGCCGGTATAGTGGCGTTCAGCCGTGTATCTCTTCAGCATCTCGGTGTTCTCGTCGAGCATCGAGAGCAGGGCACTGTTGATCAGCGGATTGATCGCGCGAGTCAGCTCGGTCAGGAACTGATCGCCGCCTTCTTCCGTTAATCTCCGCAATCCTCGCTGGACCCCTTGATCGAAGTCATCGGGCAACTCGATGTCCACCGCTTGGGTTGCGATCTTCGTCGTCGGAGCGCGCTGAATCAGAGTGTCCTCCGGGAAGCCGTAGGCATGAAGCTGCCGGTAAATGCTTTTGTAAAGCGGCATGCCCCCATGCGGAACACCCAGGACCCGGTATTGGTTCAGCCAGATCTCCCGCAGGCGCTTGAGATCCTCGATGAGTTGTGGGTAACCCGATTCTCTTTTCTTCTGCTCGATCGCGAGGGAGAGGCTCGCAGGGCTCTGGCGGGTCAATACGCCTTGAGAGAGGCGGGACCCTCGCGCGGAGTGGACATTCTCTTCGTAGACGGCCATGCGTACCTCCGGCGTTTTCCAGAAATCCACGTTCAGAAATTTGATGGCGGCGTCATAGCGAGCGACCTGGCTCGAAGCGAAGATCAACCCGGCTACGAGTTTCTTTCGAAGCGCCTGATCATAACGAGGCTCCACCTCGCTGAGCCAGCGGATGGCATCGCCCATTTCTGAGTCATCATGAGCCTCGATGTACTTCGCTACATCGGAGTCCTCAGGTCGCGCACCGGGCGGAGCGAGCCGCGAAAGATCCGAAATCCGTTCCAGGCCGGGAAGCAGATAGAGAGAGATTGTCTCCGCGGGCGCCGCGAAGCTCCGAGGTTTATCGGGGCTGATCGCCTGAAGACCCTCGGTTCCACCCAGGAGCAGCTTGATCTGCCTGCGCAAGTCGAGCAGTTCCGCGACCAGGGTATTCCTCAAAACATAGAGAGAGACCGGGATGGGGTTTCGTTGGGCATCTCGATGGAAGTGATAAGAGTCGAGCATGCCTTGGTGGGGAAGGTCGAACGAAAGGTCGTAGCGGGCACCTGAGCCGATCGCGTCCGAAGGATAGGTTTGCGAAAGGCGGACTCCTTCCTGCCCGTGCGCTACGAGCGGAGTCCAGGTCGTGAAAGCGATCATGCCGATGAGTACGGCTGATATCGTTTGTTTAATGATCCGTTTTTTCCGTACGGGCCGTTGCGTGGCGCTCATGAAACATCCTCATTGTCGTGGGTTCGACTGCCCGGCGGCGGAAAAGCAAGAGGCGTGCTTGTGATTTGTATTGTGTATCTTATTGTATATAAAGGGCTTTAATGATGTCTTTCATCCGAATGCTGTAAACCTTTTGGTCACCTGTCTAAGAATTTGACAATGGCTCCTGGCCTCCTCCATCATCGTGTTCTTGCATGAATCACCGTGTTCCGCAGCTTCTCGACCTTGATCCGGTTTTTGACGAGATCAACCAGCTCCACTTCGACGGCTTCCTGGACCGACCGGTGATTCGCTGGAACCCTCGGCTGCGATCAAGCGCCGGACGATTCATTCCCGGAAGCCGCAGGTATTGGCTGCAGGTACCGCCTGTCATCGAGATTGCGAACTATCTGATGCAAGAGCCGAATTTCGAGGAGCTTGTTCGGGACACGTTGGGCCATGAGATGATCCACTACTGGCTTTGGGTTCGAAAGCGTCCTTACGGCCATTCGCGCGAGTTCTGGGAAAAGATGAAGCTCATGGGGGTGAGCCGGTACAACCCGGTGCCTCGGACGAAACCGCCTCGTTACCTCTATCGCTGTCCGTCTTGCGAGGCGGAGTTTCCGGCTCGTCGCAGGCTAGGCGTGCTGGCCTGCGCGACCTGCTGCAAGAGGCACTCGAAAGGGAAATTCGACGTGAGGTTCACGCTCTATCTCGAGGTCGACCAGCGGGAGCGAAGGGATCGCGTCACTTGAGTCTATCGTGGCTTTTTCGGGCCTTTCGATGCTAACTTCGTAGGCATGTCGGTGGATCTCAATTCAAGTCGTATGAGTGGATGGTGGGCAGCGCTCATGATTTTCGGAGCGGTCACGGACGCATGGGCCTTCAGCTCGAAGAAGAGCGAAACGCCAGCTCCCGGTTCCGAGCCGGAGCTCGCTGAAACCCGAAATCAAGAACCAGAAACCCAAAAGCAAGAAACGGTCTGGGTAGGACAGCCTGATGGCAGCCTTCAGTGCAAGCCGAAATCGGGTAAATCATTGGAAGACGGCAAGACCCCGCTGACCCAAGCAGGCGTTGCTGTCCTCGAAAGCAAGAAGACGAGCGACGGCATGATGCGCGCTCAGATGTGCGGGATCCCGACAGGCAAGCTCAATGCCTATCTGATCAAGAAGTCGGATCTGCCAGCGGCGATCCGATTGGGGTTCGCGACGATTTCAGAAGATTGATCGATACCGTCCCCGGGGAAAGCATATTTGGGGGATGGGG
>CAYNDM010000010.1:11612-23802 GCA_964395265.1 uncultured Bacteriovoracaceae bacterium | reverse complement strand
GGCTATGAGTGGGGCCTGCAGAAGATCTACGAGATGGTGATCAACACGGATCCCGCGTACGCCTATCTCATGACGAGCAACAGCCTCATGGACCAGAAGATGGTCATGGCGCACGTCTACGGCCACGTGGACTTCTTCAAGAACAATTACTGGTTCTCGAAGACCAACCGCAAGATGCTCGATCAGATGGCCAACCATGCCGTGCGCATCCGCTCGTACATGGACCGCTACGGGCAGGACAAGGTCGAGGACTTCATCGATCGTTGCCTGAGTCTCGAGACCCTGATCGACCCGTTTCTCCCGTTCACTCCGCCCAAGCGCAAAGCCGGCGAGGAAGAGGAGCAGGGGAGCCAGGAGATCGGCCGCTTCAAGGCGGACCGGCAGTACATGGACTCGTTCATGAATCCGCCTGACTTTCTCGAGGAGCAGCGCAAGAAGATGGAAAGCGCGCAGAAGCAGGCCAAGAAGAACCCAGCCGAGCCTCAAAAGGACGTGCTGGCGTTCCTGCTCCAGAACGCGCCGCTCGAGAGCTGGGAGTACGATGTCCTGAGCATCGTCCGCGACGAGGCTTATTATTTCGCCCCGCAGGCGCAGACCAAGATCATGAACGAGGGCTGGGCCTCGTACTGGCATTCGCGAATCATGACCGAGAAGGCGCTGGACGCGTCGGAGATCATCGATTTCGCCGACAATCATGCCGGGACCATGGCCATGGCGCCGGGCCGGATCAACCCTTACAAGATCGGCATCGAGCTCTTCCGGGATATCGAGGACCGCTGGGACAAGGGCAAGTTCGGGAAGGAATACGACGAGTGCGACGATATGGTCGCCAAGGCCAAGTGGGACAAGAAGCTCGGCCTGGGGCGCAAGAAGATCTTCGAAGTGCGCAAGGTTTGCAACGACGTGACGTTCCTGGACGAGTACCTCACCGAGGAGTTCGTCGATCGCTTCAGGCTTTACACCTACCAGTTCAATCGCCGCACCAACCAGTACGAGATCGCGGACCGCGACTTCAAGAAGGTGAAGGAGAAGCTGCTTTTCCAGCTGGCCAACCGCGGGCAGCCCTTCATCTACGTCGTCGACGGCAATTTCCAGAACAAGGGAGAGCTCTTGCTCTGGCACAAACACCAGGGTCTGGACCTGGACGTGCGCTGGTCGCGCGAGACGATGCGCTCGCTCGCGGAAGTCTGGAAGCGGCCGGTGAACGTCGAGACCGAGGTCGACGGCCAGCGCAAAATTTTCTCCTACGCGAACGGCGAGTTCACCGAGCGGTTTCTCTAGGATCCGACATTCATTCGCTGAACGCGATCCTGAACCCGAGCTGGGCTCCCACGAAAAACCCGCCGATCTTGGCTTCGCCCATGCTGCCAAGCGCGTAAGAGATCTCCGCGCGCGCGAGCAGGTCCATGACCTCGTATTCATAGCCGAGCCCGGCCCCGTATTGCGTCGCGCTCCCCGATGTGCCGTCGGAAGGGATTTGCGTCGCATCGGTATCGCCCGCCGTCCGAGGCACTCCGTTGACCGAGCCCCACGCGAAGAAGGGGCTCAAGAGCAGGAGGTGCGAGGGCCCGAGGCGATAACCGAAAGGGTTCGACACGCGGATCGCGTAAAATTGGGTCGATCTTCCGTCGCTTTGCCCGAGGAGAAAGCCGGGAGCCAGGACGAGCGACGAAGACAGGTTGCCCTTCGGCGCGTCGGATCGATTGAGCCCGAGCCACTGGTGCTTGTATCGGAGGGTGAAGGGACCCTGTGTGGAGAACCTCGCGCCGATCTCGGACCTCTCGCCGATCCCTACGAGAATTCCCCAACCGGCGCTCCAGGAGCCGCCGACCTTGTATTCGGTGGTCGTGTCGCCGGCTTCGATCTCTTCTTGAGTCGGAGGATCGGCCGTAGGTTCGTTGATCAGATCCGATCCACCGATAATCGAAAGCGCTTCGAGCCTGGCGATGCCCTTGCGGCCGCTCACCTCGGAGCTCTCGAGCTCGGAAACAGGGAGCTGGTAGTGAGCGCAGCCGGACAAAAGGAACGTAACGGCCAGGCAGGAGGCGAGGGCACCTTCGAATCGCATCTCGATTCTGAGGTTACCGGGCCGCACTGGCCGCGACAAGCACCGCTTGGGGCTATATTGCGACAAGGACTTGACGGCGTGTTCATTCGTATAATCAACGGAGTTTCCGCTGGGACTTTGGTTTTCACAGGGGCTTTGGCTTTCGGGAGGTTCTTCCGAAAAGTCCAAGGATGAAGAGTCGTCTCGCGTGGTTTACGACAGTCGCATTGCTTCCGCTATCCGCTAGGGCTGCGGATGTGCTCGCGGTCCTCGAGGGCGGCGTGATGTTTCACTCCGGCGAGCAAGAGAAGAGCCTGGCGGGGTCTTTCGGGCAGTTCCTCAGTCTCCGTGCCGAGAAGAAAAAGGGATTCCTCAGGCCCCAGGCGGCCCTCGAGATCCAGAAGTCGGGAGGAAAGGCCTCGATCCTGAGCGCAGAGCCGTCCTACTCGCTTTGGGGTACCGCGTTCATGGCGGGGGTTCATCTCTTTCCGTTCCAAGAGGGGAAGTTCCGCCCCTTCGTGGGTGGATCGGGCGTCTTCAGCTGGCATTACATGAAATTGACGGAAGGGCCCGAAGGCTCCAAGCCACAGACACAGAGTTTCTCGTTCGGATATGAGGCGATCGCGGGTGTGGACATCGGCAAGTCGACCGAGCAGGCGTATCGCATCCGCGGGGCCCTTTGGAGCGTGACCAGCGCCTTGGGCGGGGTGTCGGGGATCCAGCTCAACGGATTCAAGTTTTCCATCGGATACGTTTTTTGAACAACACTTTTTGGAAAACGATGCTTGATTGAATCGGACTTGGCCCGAAAGCGCGAATCCGCCTTCGGGCCAAGTCACCTCTCTCTCTTCGAAACCGCTTTCGCTCAGGCTGCCTCGGTGTTGGTCTCCGAGCGGTCCGCGAATTTCCTGAAAAGATGCCAAAGCCCCGCTGCGATGAGCGCCAAAACCATTCCCTTCATCAAGTCAGTGGCGATGATCGCCAAAGCCGTGAAAGTCCATAGCGCGCCCTCCATGGGCTGCCTTCTCCAAGTGTGGCGCAAATGTGGCAGGTTGATCAGGCGCGCACCGGTGACGATCAACACGGCTGCCAACGCAGTCAACGGGATGCACGAAAGCAACCACGGGGCCAGGCCTACGAAGAGCGCGATCCATAAGCCATGAAGCACGGTCGACCAGCGGCTGACCGCACCTGAATTGATGTTCGCGGCGCTTCTCACCATGACGGCCGTGACCGGAAGGCCCCCGAGCGCTCCCGAGACGAGATTGCCGACTCCTTGCGCGAGCAGCTCTCGATTGAGATCTCCTTCTCCCTTGAGCCCGCTTTTCGAGGCCAATGTCCCGGTCGCCTTGGCCGTCAAGAGCGACTCCGCGCTTGCCACGAGCGCAAGGGCCACGCCCGCCCCGAGGCAGGTCGGAAGCATCGAGGTCCAGCCGAGGTCCTTGAACCAGGTCCACTGCTCTTGGGCGAGCGGGATCAGCGCGGCGAGCTCCACTCGCGGCATGGTCCAGTTCAGGCTGACCAAGGTCGCGATCACCACTGCGGGCAGCGCGCCTGGGATGAAGGTTTTTCCTCTCATCGCGCGCGTCCACAGCAAGTCGACTGCCAAGGCAATGAGACCGCAGACCAAGACCGGAGCGATCCAACCCTGTTCGGTCGCGATCGACCTGCTCATGGAGCGATCCAATGACAAGAGCGCCGTCACGGGCGAGGATGGAACCGCTTGCCCCATCAGGACGTGCAGCTGCCCGAGCACGATGATGAACCCGATTGCCGAGAGCGTGCCCTCGAGAACGGGCATCGGGACTTTTTCGAAAAGCTTTCCCGATTTGAGTAGGGCGAGCAATGCCTGCGTGAGGCCCGCGATCACCGTGATCAACGCGAGCGCTTGGAGCCCGTGTTCCTGAACGAGCTGAAAGACGAATGCCGAGAGCCCGGCAGCGGGACCGGTCACCGCGAGCGGCACTCCCGCGAGGGCTCCGACGACCACGCCGCCGACGACGGCCGCGATCAGCCCTGCGGCCGGGTTTGCGCCCGAAGCCAGCGCGACCCCAAGTGAGAGGGGCAGCGCGACGAGCAGGACGACCAGGCTGGCGATCCAGTCGCGACGCTCAGGGATGGAAACTCTCATTTCGCCTCCCGGAACGCTGTAAGAGATTCGATCGCGTGTCCCTGCGAACGCAGCTGCTCCCAGTCGAAATGCACTCGGCCCGTGCTGAGCTCGCAGTACGCGCCGGCGGTGAGGAGCGTTCCTTCGGCGGCGCTTTTCGCGAGAATTTCGCTTTTGCTGGTGAGGAGCGAAACGGAGTTTCGGATATTCTCCCAGCAGACGTGATGGGAGAAGCTTGGATCGGCGGGATCCACTTCGGGATGCTGCGATCGCGTGCGCCTGACGGAAGGGCGGATTCGCTCGACGAGTGCTTGGATATGCGGGCTGAGCACAGGCTCTGGCTTGCTTTCGGCTTCGATCGCGGCACGGATCGCGCCGCAGTCCGAATGCCCCATGATCACGCAAAGCGTGGTTTTGAATTTGCTGACCGCGAACTCGATGCTGGCCAGCTGATAGGGGGTGAGGATGTTGCCCGCGACCCGGAGAGTGAAAATCTCTCCCGGGCCCCGGTCAAAGACGGTCTCGACCGGGATGCGGGAATCGGCGCAGGTGAGCACGATGGCGATCGGAGTCTGGGGGATACCAGCCACTCGTTTCAGGCCCTCGAGAGTCAGGCGTCTCTCGAGAGAGCCTTGTCCTGAGACAAAGCGTTCGTTTCCTTCGATCAGCAATTCAAAAGCGCTCATGGGAGCGATTGGGCGTTTCATGACGTAGTTCTCCATTCGCGAGCAAGGAGCGTCTGGGCTCCAAGCCACGGCCACTCGGGCGCAGCACGGGTGCACGCCCGGATTGAGTTGGTGTTTCAGTTCAATTTCGTTGGATCAGGCGGAGAAAGACGTCTTGGGAGGGCGGTGTAGCTGTATGCGAGGGATACCGTCCAGATGCTGGTCGGATAGAAGGACCCGCTGGAAGATAATCAGGAAAGGAGGCGCGTGATGGCTCCAGGAATGGAGCAGCTCCTCGGTGAATTGGATGCCGGTTTTGATCTCTCCCTCATCCGATTCCTCGGACTGGCTTTCGTGCGCGAGTTCCTCGGAACCATCCGATGAGGTCGATGAGGACGCGATCAGATTGGAGAGATTCGGGAGAGGATAGGGGGAAATCCCGCCTAAGCTTTGCAATCCGGCGATACAGATCAATAGCAATCCGATCAGTAGCCACCGAGCTCCGGCTCGGATCTTCGTCCAGATTGTCAGGAGAGTTCCTCTCGTCATCACTCGAGTTGCTTATCGGCGGGATGTTCTGAAGAGTTGAACGGCTTTCGATGCCGTCGATATGAGACAAATTGACTCATTTATTATCGTACAAATTTATAAAAATAGGATAGCTCGATGCATTAAGTGTTGAAGGTTAAAAAGAAAGACGCACGCTCATCGGTGTGATTGCATTTTGCGATCAATTGGCAGAACAAAATCTTCTTCTGGTCAAGTCGAAGTTCAAATTCTGCGCTGCAATAATGAACTGAAGCAGTCTGAATTAGACCCCTGCACGATCAAAAAAGCCAACTGAGTTGCGGACCTAGCATTGGGTGAGCCCCCTATTCCTAGGGTATTAAAATTTAGATACCACAATAGGTAGTGGTGTTTTTTGACTTGGACCCTGATTTTGATCACACTCAAAAACATCAGGACGATTGATTTGGAGAGCGACCCAGGAAGGGTTGCTCACCGGCCTGGAAAGACCGGCAGGAGATTTCTAGACGCCAAAGTTCACTTTGGGTTTAAGACAAACAGTTCGGAGAACTGATCATGGAAAAGATTGTAGATAGAGAGACTCAGACGCATTCCGTCACCCCTACCACTCTAAAAGGCTCCAAAAAAGGCAAGGTGAGCTCGAAGGCTCCGAAGCCCGACTACCTTCCGGGCAGCCTCCTGGCCCAACGGGTCCATATTGATCCGTATTTCGTGACCGACGGCCAGGATCCGATGCAGGGGGTGCAGTATGTGAAGTCGAGCTCCAAGATCAAGGACACGGATGGCCGGACTGTTTTCGAGATGAAGGATGTCGAGGTTCCCGCCGCTTGGAGCCAGCTTGCGATCGATATCCTGGTTTCGAAGTATTTCCGAAAAGCGGGCGTGCCGAATACGGGGCATGAGACTTCCGTTCGCCAGGTCATTCGTCGCGTGGCTCACACGATCGCCGAAGCCGGGCAAAAGATGGGTTATTTCGAGACAGGCTCCGCCGAGGTTTTCGAAGCAGAGCTGTCTTACCTGTTGATCCATCAGATGGGAGCGTTCAACTCTCCGGTCTGGTTCAACCTGGGGCTCTACCACGAATACGGGATCGAGGGATCCGGCGGGAACTACGCTTGGGACGCGAACGCCATGCGCATTGTCGAGACCAAGAACGCTTATGAGCGACCGCAGTGTTCCGCCTGCTTCATTCAGTCGGCCCAAGACGACCTGATGTCGATCTTCCAGCTGATCAAGGACGAAGCCCGTCTTTTCAAATATGGTTCAGGGACCGGGTCGAATTTCTCCGCGATCCGGGGTCATCAGGAAAAGCTCGCAGGAGGGGGAACTTCTTCGGGCCTGATGAGTTTCCTCGAAGTCTTCGACAAAGGCGCTGGCGCCACCAAATCAGGCGGAACCACTCGTCGCGCGGCTAAGATGGTCTGCCTGGACATGGACCATCCCGAAATCGTCGATTTCATCACTTGGAAACAGCGTGAAGAGCGCAAAGTGGCGGCCCTGATCGCCGCTGGCTACTCCTCGGATTTCAACGGGGAAGCTTACAAGACGGTTTCAGGCCAGAACTCCAACAACTCCGTTCGTGTCTCTGACGAGTTCATGAGCGCGGTCGAGAAGGGCGGAAAATGGCAGACGAAGGCCCGGACCACGGGAGAGGTCGTCGATACTTACGAGGCAAGGGATCTCTGGAACAAGATCGCAGAGGCCGCCTGGGCGTGCGCCGATCCTGGCGTGCAGTACGATACGACGATCAATGACTGGCACACCTGCTTCAACACGGACCGGATCTACGCTTCGAACCCTTGTTCGGAGTACATGTTCCTGAACGACACGGCCTGCAACCTGGCTTCGCTCAACCTGGTGAAGTTTCTCAAGAAGGACGGAAGCTTCGATATCGAGGCATTCCGGAACGCTTGCCGAATTTTCATCATCGCGCAGGAGATCCTGGTCGATCTTTCGAGCTATCCTACCGAAAAGATCGCCAAGAACTCGCACGATTACCGGCCACTGGGTTTGGGTTACGCCAACCTCGGCACGCTTCTCATGCTGAAAGGCATTCCTTACGATAGCGAAGAAGGCCGTTCCTGGGCTGCCGCCATCACTTCGATCATGTGCGGGCACGCCTATGCCGTGAGCGCGGAAGAGGCTGCCGTTCTGGGGCCGTTCGAAGGCTACGCCAAAAACCGTGAGCCGATGCTCAGGGTGATGGCGAAGCACCGCGATGCCGCTTATCAAATCGACGACACCAAAGCCCCCAAGGAGCTTGTGGCAGCGGCTCGTCAGGACTGGGACGTGGCATTGAAGCTGGGTGAAAAATACGGCTATCGCAATTCGCAAGTCACCGTTCTCGCGCCGACCGGGACGATTGGCCTGCTGATGGATTGCGATACGACCGGCGTCGAGCCCGACTTCGCGCTCGTGAAGTTCAAGAAGCTCGCCGGCGGCGGGTACTTCAAGATCGTCAATCAGTCGGTCCCTGCAGCGTTGAAGAACCTGGGTTACTCAGAGTCGCAGATCAACGATATCCTCCGTTACCTTCTGGGAACGATGGACTTCAACGGTGCTCCTCATGTGAATCGTGAGTTCCTGCTTTCGAAAGGGCTCAAGGCCGAGGATATCGCGCGGCTCGAGAAGGCTCTTCCGGGGACCTTCGAGCTCAGCAGCGCGTTCACCAAATGGGGAATGGGCGAAGAGACCCTCAAAGCTCTTGGGGTGCCTGCTGCCGAGTACAATCAGCCAACCTTCAACTTCTTGCGCTACTCAGGGTTGGCCGAAAAGCAGATCGCCGAGGCCAACGAGGTCATCTGCGGAACGATGACCGTCGAAGGCGCTCCTCATCTGAAGGACGAGCACCTGGCTGTTTTCGATTGCGCCAATAAATGCGGCTCCAAAGGAAGGCGCTTCATCGCTCCGATGGGCCATATCCGAATGATGGCCGCGGTTCAGCCCTTCCTTTCGGGGGCGATCTCCAAAACCGTCAACCTCCCGAACGAGACGACGGTGGAAGAGATTCAGGAGATCTACTTCCAGGGCTGGAAGCTGGGCTTGAAGGCCGTGGCGCTTTACCGTGACGGATGCAAGCTCTCGCAGCCGCTCTCGACCAAGTCGGATAGCAAGTCGGATAGCAAGAAAGAGGAGAAGGTAGGCACCAAGGCGGCTCCTGCTGCTGCGGCTTCTACGGCGGCACAGGCGGCTCCCGCGGCTGGTGCTCAGATGACCTTCGCTCCGGTGCGCCGAAAGCTCCCGGCCAAGCGCATGGGCTTCACCCAGGAAGCCTCTGTCGGCGGGCATAAAGTTTACATCCGCACGGGAGAGTACGCGGATGGGACTTTGGGTGAGCTCTTCATCGACATGCATAAAGAAGGGGCTGCTTATCGGTCGATGATGAACTGTTTCGCGATCTCAGTCAGCTTGGGGCTTCAGTACGGAGTCCCTCTGAAGGAGTTTGTCGACAAGTTCACCTTCACGCGGTTTGAGCCCTCGGGCATGGTGGACGGGCATCCCAACGTGAAGCTGGCGACTTCGGTCGTGGACTATATCTTCCGCGTTCTCGGCATGGAGTACCTGGGACGAACCGACTTCGTGCAGGTGAAGCCTGTGGATCTCACCGCTGAGAAGGACGTGGCGCCGGATCCGAAAGAGCCCTCGAAGCTCCTGAAGAGCGGAGTTCCTTTTAATGGGGTCCAACCTCAGATGGAGCTTCCTCTGGGAGCGAGCGTCGCCGAAGGGGGGGACTCTCTCTGGGCATCTGGCCGAGATGATGGGAGATGCGCCTCCTTGCGATTCGTGTGGCCATACGACGGTTCGCAACGGAGCTTGCTACAAATGCCTCAACTGCGGAAACAGCATGGGGTGCAGCTAAGATCAATGATCGTTTAAGTCCCTGGTAGGGATAACGGGAGCCCGGTAGGCGCGAAAGCGGTGCCGGGCTCTCTTCTTTTGTGGGCGGTTTAATAGAGGACTACGATGCAGTGGCTTTCGGCCAATCCTCAGGTAGCCGTGCTTGGAGGGTCAGGCGAGTTTGGTTCTTCAACGGCAGAACCAGCCGCCAGGCATGGAGCCAGAGGCGTGGGGCGGCTGCTCCTTTATAGAGATTGTCCCCCATCAGAGGCCACCCTAGCGCGGAGAAGTGGCAGCGAATCTGGTGCATGACCCCGGTCCTGATCTCGACTTCGAAATCAGCTTCCGATTTTCCGAGGGGCCGTTGAGAGTGAATGATCGTCAGGGCGGGAAGGGGAGAGCCTCGAAAATTCCCTTTGGCGATGTCGGACTCGAGCTTGAGCGCGATCATTTTCTTGGTGCTTTTCGGGTCATGAGCCAGTGGCCAACCCACGGTCATCGGGGTCTTCAGGTCTTCATCCGATCGATCGGGGCTCTTGGCTTTGGCGACCGCGCGGTAGATCTTGCGAACTCCTCCACCCTTCCATTCTTGGTGGAGCCTTTCCCACTCCTCGAGGGATTTCGCGAACACGATCAGTCCGCTCGTGTCCGAATCCAGGCGATGCAATAGCCCGGGCTCCAATTCGGAAGGACGGCTCCCTTGCGTGACTTCGGCAAGCGCGGGGAGTCGCGCTAATGCGGCTCCGACTGCGGTTTCTGTTTCGTCCTCGGAATGCGGCACCGAAGGGATGCCGCTTGCCTTGTTCAGGACCAGGAGATCCTCGTCTTCATAGACGACGGGCAGGAAGCATCCTTGTGGCGATGGGCTGGCCACGGGGCTCTTTCCGATCTTGGGATCCCAGTCGATGATCATGACCTCGATTTGTCCAGAGGGAAGAACGCTGGATGGCGAGGCCGGCTTTCCCTGAATCAGCACGCGGGATTGCTTGAACAGCTCTTTCAGGCGCGCTCGGGATAGCGAAGGGAGCTCCTGCCTCAACTCCCCAAGGAGCGCCAGGTCCAAACGCGACGGCGCGGCCAAGGAAATCTGGAGCTTTTTCATCGGCGTCAGTGGGCCGGAGTTCCGCATTGAAGCGCGGCATTCAGGCTGGGTTCGAGGTGGGCGGTGCTTGGGCCGGAAGTCCCGGGACGTACGGCGACCTGGCTCGCTGCGCAGCAGCCCGTACTCGGGCTTTCTCCGCGCGAGGCTTTCCCGCCTCCGCCGTCGTAGGTCAGCGAGCAACGGTAGGAACCGTCCTGCTTCGGATCCCTGAGCGCCGCTTCGATCTGCGCGGGAGGTGCCGCCAGAGGGAACTTCGTCCAGGCTAGGTTCGCGTTCTGAACGGTTCGATCGCAGGTCCGGTCCGCGGTACCTGAGGCGCCTCCGGCATTGGGATCCACCACCAGGCTACTGGGATGGTTCGCGGCGCCGTTGCTCGGATACCCGGTTGGGATCTTTCCAAGCGGTAAAGTGGCGGTACACGCCGGGCTCACGGAGTTCTTCGCCACGGGCGAGGTGAACGGAACGACGTCTCCTGTCTTTTGCGGATCCAACGAGAGGATGTTGGGGTTCTGCGTCGGAGCCGTGATCGCGCACCAGGAGACCTGGTTGTCGGCGTCGCGGGCGAAATGGAGCGGCGGATCCAGGAACGGGCTCGACTTGGGGGCGCAGGCCTGGAAGCTCGTATCCTCGACGTAGTGAGGCGCCCACGGGTCTACAGGACGAATATGCAGTTCCTGTCGCGCGACCGGGGAGCCGAGAGAAAGCGTGCCGATGGTCCAGTGCGTGCGATCCTCGTTGAGCATCGGAATCGGGGCGGCACAGCTTCCGCTTTGCTCGTGGTCCACGTTCGGGAATTGAATTCCGTCGATGTTCTTACCCTTCCAGGCGGGATCATTCGTCGCGACGTAACGGCGCGATACCAGGCAGCGATCGCTGAAGTCGTTCGTACCGCATGCCGCATCGTCTCTTCCGTCGTCGTTCAGGTCCATGTAGCGATACGTTGGGTTGGTGACGCCCTTGTGATCGAAATAAGCGAACGGACAAGGTTTAGGGCCCCGCATAGTGAAAGGCTTGTTGGGATCCGGGCTGCCCGCGACCTCGCGATCAAGGACGTAAATGGTATCCACGGCCTGCGGGCCGTCGATCATCTTTCCGTTGGTGTCGTACAGGGCCGGGTACAGCGCATAGTAGCGTCGCAGCCGGTACGTATTGCGAGTCTGCCCATTGGCATCGGTGATCGGGCTGCACGTGCCGTCGGTTTCGGGTCTCTTGGCGAACCCAAGGCAGGAGCTGATGAGCGCCCCTGGACTTCCGGAGCTGCTCGTCGTGCCGCTCTTATTGAAGCAGCTCGTGCTGACCGAGGCAGGATCGCCAGGCTTGCTAAGCTTGCTGAACGCTTCGACGCCGATCGGGTAGTCCGAGCTTGGCGACAGGGCGAGCGCGAAAGTCGTATCCAGTGGGTAAAAATCATTGCTCGCTCCCAGGTCAGTCAGGCCGGTGATGGGCTCTTTCACGCGGGGGCACTTGTACCGGGCATTCTCGAGGTTGATGCTTCCTTTGTCCGTGTTGCGGATATAGAGATGGAAGTAATGGGATTGAGCCGAGTACTCCGGGGGACGCGTGCCTTCGCAACCTTGACCGGACCCGCTTCCTTTGCTCGTCGACAAGCAGAATCGGCTTCCCACCACGACCTTTTTGCTGCCTCCCGTGCCGCTGACTCGTGAATCGGTGAGCGTAGCCCTCATATTCGTGATGCTCAGGCCGCGCGCAAACTGGTCGTAGCAGCTATAGCGGAAGATATTGTCGAACGCCCGTCCTTCGTAATCCTGGAAGCTGCCCGAAACGGCGCTTCCGTTCTTGGCGAAGCTGTATGGCTTGAGCTTGAACTTCGCGGCGTTCTCCCCGGCCGGAACGACGCTGACCCGGATCAGAGTGCCGTCGGTGATCTCGTCTTGGTAGAC
>CAYNDM010000010.1:0-11602 GCA_964395265.1 uncultured Bacteriovoracaceae bacterium | reverse complement strand
TTGCTCAGCGGAGTCTGGACTTTTCGGAGCACTGGCTCCTCGCGCCCGCCCGTGGCATTGATCTCGTCCCATTGAAACAAGCAGGCGCAAGGGCTCGGGTTGATCTCTGCCGAGCTTCTGGCCACGGCGCAGAAAGAGGTGATCGCTTGAGTGGAGGCTGCTGTATCGAAGAAAACACGGGTCAGGCGCGTCGACGCGCTTCCTGATGCCATGATGCTCACGCTCGATATCTTCAGCGTCGGAGCCGAAGCGACTTCGTCCGATCCCTCCTGAAGTTTCTTCCTGATGGAGCGCGTGCTGATCTTCGAGTTCGTGCAGGCTCCGAGTACGAGCGCGCCCAGGATCAGAAAGGCGAAGGGATGGAAGCTTTTTTTGATCATTCTTCTCATGGCTTCCTCAAATCTTCTGAAGCGCGCATACCGGAAAGACCGGCAATCTGCCTGGGTCGTTCGCGGGTGCGTCCCCGCTGGTGCTGACGTCATGAAACTTGACGCCATAAGAGATCACCCGGTGCGACTCGCTTGCGCAGCTCGAGTCCGGGTCGGCTGCATCGCAGTCCTTTTTCGAATAGAATCGATAAGGCGTATAAGGCAGCGAAGCGGGCGTTCGGTTCTTGAAATCCTCCGCGTAAATCTCGGGCGGGGAGACGACAAAAAGATAATCGTAGCGCGAGAGCCCTCCATCCAGGCTGGTCATGGTCGGCCTAGAGTCGACGGGCACCGCTTGTGTGGTCGGATTCGCGCAGAGATTCATGGGATCGAGTCGGCCACTTTTCGAGCAGTGGTTCGGATTGTTGAGGTCGCGGTTCTTGGCGAGCCAGGTATCGCCATATTTCGCGATGACGCTGCTGCCTCCGGGGGTCACGCTGTAGCAGCGATTGGTCAGCGCGATCGCGCGAGTGTCGTAAGTGCCCCCGGCGCAGTCAGGCAGCACGGGCTGCCCATCTGACCAGTTCCCCGGGTTGCAGCTGATGGAGCCCAGCTGCTGGATCGCCAAACTACCCGGGTACTTGCGCTCCTCGAGATCCGCGCGGAAAAGCCAGACCTTCACCCAGCGATAGCCCGGCACGCTTTGCGTTGGGCAGAGCTCTTTGCCTGAAGCCGAAGGGAGTGGCGGGGCGCCGTAGCCGAGCGGAGGCGGGGCGCCGGTCGGGCCCGAGTCTCCCAGGATCGCCGAATTGGTGTTCGGCGCGACGTAGGCGTTCACAGGGACGGTGAAGAGTCCCCCTTTTTCGCGGGCCAGCCAGAAGTCCGAGCGAGGCTGGAGCTGCTTGCGCCGCGCGAGCCGCGCGGAGTCGCTCGTCGCCCGATCGTCGTAGATCAGTTTGCTGTTGTTCAGGGCTGTCACGCTGTAGACGTTCAGGTCCAGGCCGGCGGCGATGTCGTTGGGGACGGATGGGCAGAACCAGCCGACGCCGTCTCTGGCGTGCGCCGCCTCGCTGTTGACGTACGAAGAGATGGCCAGCCCCGGATTCGATACGTAGTAGTTCAGCGGATACGAGAGCTCCGGATCGTTCGAGAGGATCGGGTCGTAGACTTTCTGGTCCAGCAGATAGGGGATGAAGATCGAGTCGCGGCACTGGTAGCGGAAGATCTTCGTGAAACCTTCCTTGCCGGAGATGCCACTGTCGCTGGTGGAGCTTGAGAAGTCGAAAGTCACCTCGTTCGAGTACGCGTCAGCGTTCCGCACGTGGATCTTGACCTTGACCTGCAGGACATCGTCGGGAATGGCTTCGATGCTGCAGCGGATGAGATCGGCTTCGCGATAGGTCGTATCCGTCGAGAAGCGATTCGAGGCGCCGTTTCCTCTCTGGAACTCGTAGGCGCAGAAGCAGGTGCTGGGGCCCTTGTTGGTGTCTGTTCCTCCCAGGGACGTCGAGGTGCAGAGGCGCCCCATGGCTCCGCTCCCGTCTCCGATCAGGTCGAAGCTCTTGGCGGGGTCATGGCTGCTTCTCAAGACCTTGGTCAACGTGAGGATCCCCCCGTTGGTGCTTCGGTTTGGAAGGGTCAGCTCGCTTTCATCGAGGCTCTTGCTGGAGGAACCCTTTCCCGGCGAAAGGTTATTGCTCAGGCAGGCCGTAGCAAGCACGGTCGACATGGACATCGTCAGAGTCCACGCGAAAATCCCCTTACCCCCGTGTTTGGCCTGTCCCCCTGGGTTCAAACTAGCTGCCTCCATCTGAGTGCTGCATGACCCAAGGGTTGCAAACTGCGTGCGCCCATGGTGAATTTCTCGAAATCATTGCGAAATGTCCGTGTAAAAGAAGCTCGCGAGTGTCTAATAAATATACAAATTTTAGGTATTCCTGGTGATCTGGCCCGTGACGCCTTTTCTTTCGAGGGCTTGCGATCCGATTCCGTGAGATGTCGAACTTTCGGTCGATGACCAGATCTTGGGCGGAGCAACTCCTTGAAGATCAAGGGCAAAATCGGCAGTTTTTCGTGCGCTCCCTGTGTCTGCTCGAACATAGGTTGTCCTATCTGAGCGTATCGGCAAAGCCGGGCTGTTTTTTGACGTGGTTTTCGCGGATGTGGTCATGGTGGGGGTGTGCGCGCTGGAGCGCGAACGGCGGGTCAGTATTTCTTCGCGTCCAGCCAGATGCTCTCGATCTGGGTGGTTCTCTGATCCTTGGGCGCGATGTCCTGAGCGTAACGATAAGAACTCAGGACCATGGGCTTGGCGATGGCGGTCCAGTCGGAGTTGTTCCGCTTGTAGGCATGCTTGGCCAGCATGAGCGAGGTGCCCGCGAGGTGGTAGTAGGCATCGAAGGTCTTGGGTTCCACGGAAATCTTCGAGAGGAGGAGCGCGTGTACCTCGGCGAGCCGTGGGACGAACTCATCCGAGCCGGTGAGTTGATCGAGGTCGCCGAGCCGCGTTCCTGCCAGCCTTCGATCGATCCAGGCGCGTCCCGAGTTGAGCTCGATGGAGAGCTTCTGGCTGCGGAGCGCCTTGTGGAAGGTCTCTCTCGCGAGCTCCCCGCGACGGTTGTGGGGGAAATCCAGGACGAAAGTCTGGTTCACTCCTCGGGCGTTGATGAAGACGAAACGCTCCTGCGCGCGCTTTTCGGAAGAGGCGCTCAGATAGACGCCTATCGGGCTTTCGTGGGCTGGCAGCGCGAGGTTCTTGATCTCGAACCATTTCAAAGTCCAGCTCGATGGATCCAGCTGGCGCATCTCGGCTAGGTGGCGCTCGAGCACCATCTCGCGAAGTTTGAGACAGCGGGGAGAAAGAGTCTTCAAGCGCGATCCGGTCACGCATTCGCGGATCGAATAGGGGTTTTCGAGAGTCGTGGTCAGGGGTCCTTCGATCGTGACGCGGGTATCGGGCCGATCCCAATGGGCGATGATGTGCCCGATGAAGCGAGTGGGAGGGCCTTTCTCATAAGGAAGGCTGTAGAGAATCGGGTTCCCTTCGAAGCTCTTGGGCCAGGCACCCATGGTGTAAAAATAAGGAATGATTCCCCAGTTGGCGTCAGAAGGATCGGGGACGTGGGGGCTGAGCTCCCAGATCTCGGCGCTCATCAGAAGTGGGTGGCGCTGAAGATTATGCACGGCGCTCCCGAGCGCCGCGAGCACGATTGCGAGCGTCAAAGCCCTGGCGGACAGAAGCTTCAGCCCGTCGAGGCGGACGTGCTGGTGAAGGCGGGCGTTGTGAAGCGGAAATCTGGGTCGTTGCTTGCGCTCATCGAGAAAACGGAGTCTCCAGATCCACTGGCCCAGCGTTCCTTTGAAAATCCCGTACTGAACGATCCAGAGCGATCCGAATACCGCCAAAACCCAAAGAAATCCCGACAGGCGCGGAACGGGGGAGAGCGCGAACCGGTTGACGGCGAGCATGACCGCCATTACGCCGAGTGCGACGTCGCATGCAAGCGAGCAAAGTAAGGTGCTCGGAGACGGAGGCCCGTCGTAGGCGCTTACGCCTCGAATGCTGATTGAGGGTTGTCCCGGGGAGAACTCGTCGAGCGCCATTTGACTCCTATCTTATCGAGGTTACACTAAAAGACGCATGATTCAACAGCACGGAGGCTGTTAAACGGTGGACTTGGCTTCGATCTCAGGCACCGCGCTGGGCCTGCTCGTGATTCTGCTGGGCCAGTGGTTCGCGGGCGGGGCTCTCGGGCAAATCCTTCAAGCCTCGGCCGCGTTCATCGTGCTGGGAGGGACTCTCGCGGCGGTCCTGCTTTCGAGCGCCCCCCAGGACCTCAAGCGCGCATTTTCGCTTCTGCCTTCTCTCTACAGCAGAAAAACCTCCAGCTTCGAGCCGCTGATCCAAGAGGCGGTCAACCTGGCCACGGTCGTTCGCAAAGAGGGGCTTCTGGCGATCGAGGGACAGAAGATTGCCATCCAGGATCCCATCCTTCGAAAAGGGATCAAGTACATCGTCGAAGGATTGGAGCCCGCGAGCCTTCGAGAGATCCTCGACTCCGAGATCAAGAATGACTCCGACTCTGACGAGAACGCCGCGAGAGTATTCGAGGCGGCCGGAACTTATGCCCCGACTCTGGGAATCGTGGGGGCGGTGCTTGGGCTGATCCAGGTGGTGACGCTGCTCTCGGATCCCGCGAAGCTCGGACAGGGCATCGCCGTGGCGTTCGTTTCCGCGCTGTACGGATTGGCGCTCGCCAATCTGCTTTTCCTTCCTTGGGCGGCCAAGACCAGGAGAATGGCCGAAGAGCGCGCGGTTTCGAGGGAAATCGCCAAGCTCGGCGTGTTCGGGATCGTCGAAGGGGTAAATCCCCACTTTCTTCAAGAAAGGCTTCAGGTTTTCCTGAAGAAGCAGGCGTGAAAGCAAGGGCCGCAGGCGGATGGCATCTGCCCTACGGCGTACTGATGACCCTGCTCTTCGCGCTTTTCGTGGTGCTCTTCGCGTCCTCTCAGGCCGATCTGACCCGCTTGAAGAAAGTATCGGACGCGATGGAACTGGCGTTCAGCGGGAGCGCCTCGGTTGGGACCGTCCCGGTTCCTCTCCCGTCGGAGGCTCTCGAGCCCCTGACGTCTTCGCACTCGCGATCGTCTGCCCCGGTCGAGCGGACCGATGAAGAGCTGGATGAGCTCGAAAGGCGTGTTCGGCAGGAGCTTTCGCTTCTCACTGCGGCAGGCGAAGTCTCGGTATCGCGAGTTCCCGGTGGGGTCGCGGTCGAGCTCGCTCAAGGGCAGGTCTTTAGGCCCGGCGAAGCGTCGATCCCTGAAGATCTCGTTCCGCTGCTCTTGAGGCTAGGGCGGATGGCCGCGCGAGTGCGCGGGAGCGTCAGGATCGAAGCGCAGAGCACGGCCGCAGAGGGGCGATCCGAGCCCGACTCGCTGATTCTGGCGTCGCGAAGGGCCGGGGCGTTGGCGGACCTCTGGCGGAGCGCCTTGAGGCGCCGATCGCAGGAGTTCGAGCTCCTCGGTCGAATCGCGCCTGATCCAGGCAAGTTCGCCCATCTTCGCGTCGTTTTTTTGGCTCAGCCCGCAGAGTTCTAGAAATATTTAGATTCAAATTTTTCCGGCAGGATATTCTGAGGAGACGATGAAAGAGAAGTTCGACCTCGGATTGATTTCCGGGGACCCCGAGCAGATTTCGCGTGTACAGGGCGTGTGCCAGGAATTCGGCTTCACGCTTAAATGCATTCCGAGCCTGGAGGAGTTCCTCGAGGACAAAGGGGAATATCGAGCCCTTTTGGCGACCTCGAGCGGCGCCGGAAGGAAGGAGTCGGCAGCCGA
Source organism: uncultured Bacteriovoracaceae bacterium (assembly GCA_964395265.1). Taxonomy (GTDB): domain Bacteria; phylum Bdellovibrionota; class UBA1018; order UBA1018; family UBA1018; genus CAYNDM01. The sequence goes on along the minus strand of CAYNDM010000010.1, from coordinate 5,897 downwards.
GTTGGCTCAAGGCGCTCGTTTCGTCTCCCAGGATTCGTTTTTGATCTGTGCGGTGGGGCGCACCATGGGGAAGGATGCCGCCCAATTCGCCAAGAAGTCGGGCGCCAACCTCATCCTTCTCGAGGATGAGGTTGGCGGCACGAGCAAGCTGGAATTCATTCTGACCCAGGTACTTCGATCCAGCTTCTTGCCGATTAAGGTGTCCGACTTGCAGCCGGACCAGCCCATCAGCTTCGATCTCTATCATCTGCTCCCGCAGCGAAAGAAGTTCCTCAAGTTCATCTTCTCCGGCGACGTGATCGACGCGCAGAAAATCGAAAAGATCTCGGGAGTCGGAGAGGTCTATCTTCGGCGCGAGGACGCGGGGCTGCTTCGGGAGTACGCGAACCGCATCGAGGACAGGAGCGACGCCGGGCTTGCCAGGCGATGCCGAGCTCGATATCTCGCACTTTGCGCGGGCTATTAGAGCTTGGTTTTTCTTCTGACCGATCAGAGCGAACTGAACTCGTTCCGCGAGGGCGAGGCGATCTTGAAGCAGTGCCGGGAGTTGAGCGGCGATTTGATCAGCGTCCTGGCCGAGTTCGGGAACGCCTGGGACATCATCAACAACTCGACCATCGGAGAATTCGGAAGTGCCGAACGCGCTCCTGCCATCGCGGCGTATTCGGCGCTTTTCAGCCTGCAGGCGGGCCTGGAGAATATCGGTGACATCATGCTGGCCGCGCTGCTGAGCGACCTTGGCATGGTCTTCCTTCCGCCTTCGATCTCGAAAAAGATCCGTCACGATCAGATGGAGAGCTTCACGCCTGAGGAAATGGAGGCGTTCAAGGGCTACCCTCAGCAGAGCCTGAGCGTCGCTCTCGACCGGAAGCTTTCGTTGCATGAGGGGCTGCGCACGACGATTCTCTCGATTCATGAGCGCGCGGACGGAAACGGATTTCCCAAGGGCATCGCCGCCGATAAGCTCACCATCGAGCCGCAGATGATCAGCTTCAGCCGGGAGTTCGATCGCAGAAACCAGCTTCGATTGGGCAGGCCTCGCGTTGACCCGCTCGAGGTCCGTAGGCAGATGATCCAGGAAGACAACGGGGTCTTCGCTTCGTACAGCAAGCCTTTCCTCACTCTGCTTGCGAACGCCTTTCTGTCGGAGGTGTGATTACGGCTTTCGCGAGAGGAGATACGCCCTGAAGCGGTAGCTGATGGTGGTTGCCCAGTGAGTGATTTTGGCCCGTTTGGCGCCCGACGAAAGCACCGCGATCATGGTCCATGGGTGGGTTGGGGATTTGCGGCAGTAAAAGGGTCCGCCGGAGTCTCCGGGTCTCAGCCTTCCGATCGCGTCTCCGAATCCCTCGATCACCAGGTAGTTCTCGCTGACATAGCCTTTGAGTCCCCTTGCCGGTGTCTGGTCCGACGTCGAGTGCGACGGAAAGTGACTCCTGGGATTCGATCCGAAGCCGGTGAATCGGCACTCGAGCGATTTTTTGAGCACCTTTTCGCCTTCGATGAAGGAGCTGGCCTCGGTGTAGTCGCTCCAGAACTCGCTGATGCCCGTGGCGACGGCAAGGGGAGGCAGCTTCGTCGAGGCTCGATTGAGCTCAATGAAGGCGAAATCGTCCTTGGCTCGATTGCTCTCGTGCCTGAGGTTGACCTTGCGGGCGACGAAATTCTCTTCGAACTGAAGCGCTCGATCGATCGAGCCTTTGTAGCCGCAACCGATCGTGATGTCGCTTCGGATGGCGTTTGCCCCGCCCTCGAAGCAATGCGCCGCAGTGACGACCAGATCAGGAGCGATGAGCGAGCCGCTGCAGCTGATCTTCGATCGGCTCTTGGCGCTATACTGGATGAGGCAAGCTTGGGGGAGCGCAGGTAGCGAGTCAGGCTGTGCCTCCGCCGCGACGGCGATCTTGATCAGTGGCTCGCTCGAGAGGCCTAGAGCGAGAATCGAAAGGACCGTATGGGTGAAGAGCAGTCTTCCGAACATGCGGAGTCCCCTTGCTTTAGAACTCGCAGGTTTGCGGATCCACCCGGTACGGACCCAGCTCCACCGACCCGAAGCTGTACGAAGGCGAGGATAAGGAGGATCCCTTTCCGCGAGGAACGATATTCCATGAGTTGGATCGCGCGTAGATCGAGCTCATGGCGTCCGCTTCAACCGCATACCCGGCCTGTGTCTGACAGAATTGATTGCCGGCATTGGCGGATCCATTTGCCATGACTTGCGCGGACGAAGCCGTCTTCAGGAGAACAGGTGCCATCAGCTTGCTGCCTTGGCCGTCGCCGGAGTGGGTGAGGGTGATATGCGAGGCATTCGAAGCGTCAATCGCCGCATGCGATGCCGTCCCATCGGTCACTTTGATGCTGCTTCCCTGAACGATCACTCGAGAGACTTTCGCCTGGATGCCCGAGGTCCCGCTGGCCTCGATCCTCGAGTTCCGGATCCGAAGGGCCGCGCCGTTTGCTTCGATCGCGGCCCGTGCACCGGCCACTCCTGTCAAGGTCACTTGCCCTAAAGCGGTGGCGCTGCCGGCGAGGAGTCTGAGCCCCTGCCAGCTCTCTCCAGCGGGCGCTTCGAAACTCAGGCTTTCGATCTTGGCCTGGCCTCGGATCTCGATTCTCGAATCCTGCCTCATGCGAAGCTTCGACCATGAGGTGTTCAGGGTGACTTTATGGCTGCCCACGATGCCTTGGTCGAAGCGAAGCACGCCTTCGATCGGAAGCGTGGTCGAGCCGGGGCGGGCCATGGACGCTCCGAGCTCGAGCGTCGAATTCGGACCCAGGACCTTGGGCTCCAGCGATGGAGCGGCGAGGAAGTCTTTCCACAGTTTGAATCGAACTCCTCGCTCGGTCAGTGTGATCTCGTTGATTCCGACCCTTTGGTCCAGGTCGGGTTTCTGGAAAAAGTAGTACCGAATCTGGGTCAGTGGTCCGTAGCTATCGCCGGGGCCGAACGCTGGTTTCGTGCCTTTGCGATGGATGCTCAGACGCTTTTCCTCCCCCTGATTATCAAGCGACGAGTAGTCGGAGTCCGCGAATCGCATTCCGCTCAGGCCCATTTTATAGATGAGCAGGCCCTCGTTGGCGAGATAGGAATCGCCTGCATCCCCGTCGTTGTTGAGGCCATTCGGGGGGCTGCTCCACCAGTTATTCTGGAGACGCGCTTCGATGATGAGGTCGCCCACGAGGGGTCTGCTGTTCTGGATGTAGAGAACCTTGCCGCTAGCCAGCGAGTCTTCGAGCTCGATGTTCTGCGTCTGGGGTGCGTTGTTCAGGTCGATCACGACGGGCTCGGCCCAGCCGAGCTTGAGTCGATCGCTCGCGCCCATGCTGCCTGTCCACATCTTACCGCCATCCATGACGCTGCGGGAGTCGCCAATGATGCCTTGATCCGAGGCGGTGTGATAGTAGCCGAATTGTCGATGTCCGAGCTCATGCGTGATGCAAGCAAGCGCGGAGCTCAGTGTAAAGCCATTCGTGAGGATTCCCGAGCCACTGTATAAGTTGTCGATCACCCGCATCTTGCCCAGCTGCAGTGGGCTCGACTGGAACTTGTCTTCCTGTGGGAATTCGTTGCCCCAAACATGAGCGCCTAGCGAGGTGATCGCGGAAGCCTTCGGGTCGACCTTGGCGCCGTAGAGTTGTCGGAAGTGGCTGAAGCGGTAGACCAGGATGATCATATCGAAAATCCCGTCCTGCCCCAGCTCGTTCGTGCCGTTGATGTATCGGTCGAACGTGCTGTCGTCGAAATCGATTCCTCTCGGGTTCTCCTTGATGTAGCTGATTAGCTCATGACTGAGCTTGACGGCTCCGTTCTCGAACGGAGCAGATTTCAGGTACTCGCTCGAATTCATCTTCGGAACGTAGGTTCGGGGATAGACGACGCCCCGAATTCCGAACTTGCCCAGCGAATTGCGCTGGTAGAAATCGCTCAGCGAGCCGGGGGTCAGGCTCGCGGCCGGTCGGCCTGGAGGATCGATCACGCGGTTAGCCCAGCGAGGCAGATCGCGCGTGCGGCCATCGGAGGAAAGCGGAAGATTCGCCGGCCACTCCGTCTCGGGATCGTCCGTCCAGGATTCGTAGCCCGGAGTGCGGCTGGCGCAGAAGGAGTAGTTGGCTCCTGAAAGATCGGAGCTGCTCGCGCAATGCTCATAGGTATCGTCTTTGTGTTGGATGAAGACCACTAGCGCGTTGATCTCCCCGTGGTTGGGAAAGCGAAGCTGGGCCTTTTTGCCTTTGGTGGAGACAAGAGCGAAGACTCCGTTCGAATCTGCACTACCCGATGCCGGGCTTCCGTTCAGTACCGCCTCGGGGATACCAGGAGGAAGATCGTATTGGTTCGACAGCAGCATCTCATGAGCGCTATCGAGCTGCTCCGTAGCCCGTTTGGATTTCGATGTTTCAGGGGCGCATGCGACTGCAGCCAATGCGAGAACAAATGGGATCAGGACCCCTTTGGAGGACGAAGTGTTGATAGCCATGACACCACTTATTGCAATCAAAGGGCCGACTTCGGCTACTGGTTTTTGGTTGTATATCAGTAGCTTAATGGCTCCTGTGTCGGCGTGGACCTAGTGTAATGTTGTACAGTCCTCTAGGGGTTCGACAAGTTCGAGGCTCTCCCTCAAACAAGTGCAGTTGCTTGTTTTCACAGGAACGCGGGTGTGGGCATGAATCTGGAGTTCAGATAGCCACACTGCTGGAGTATTGAGCCTGAAGTACTCCAGGTTCTTGTACCCGTATGCCCGGCGCTTGAGGGTCTTGATCAGCTGTAGAAGTTCAGATCTGATCTGAACTTCTACAACGGCACATCCCATGACCCATCAGACAACCACCGCACAAATTGCCACAACGACATCGCTCTCAAACGAGAGCACGCCAAAAAGATTCCGTGCTATGTTTTGTCAGCCGCCGTCGCCGGTATCGCCGAGGGTAGACAGTCTGTGCAAAGAATAAAGTTACGTTGCTCATGGCGCGGGCGCAGCCCGCGTGGGAATGGAGCGGGTGATGGGACTCGAACCCACGGCCTCGACCCTGGCAAGGTCGCGCTCTAGCCAACTGAGTGTCATTTTCCCGTAATTCATGCCGAAATAGCAGTTGGACTTGATATTTGACAGGAGGGGTCTCCATATGAGAATTGTCCATGCTCTTTTGGGGGTGAATATATGAAATCGGTATTTTTAATTCTTGCAATGGTAATGACTCAGATGGCGTGGGCTGTCCCGGAGGATATTTCGGTGACGATTGATGGCCTTACTTACTCTTGTTCTGGTTCTGGCGCTGGAGCTGGAAGTCAACAGTGCGACGGGAAAGTTAAGGGCTTCAAGGTAATCATGGAGTATTGTTACAAAAGCTATAGCGGAGGCCACTGTGTAAAAACTCACTGGCCGAATTACAAGATGGCAAATCCAGGATGTGTTACTGATGCAGCTCCGACATGCATCGAGTACTGCTTTAAGAGCTATAGCGGGGGCGAATGTGCTAACCTTTGCCAGTAGTAGTGTGTGAACGGCTATTTTTCCGGCACTGAGTTCTCAGCTGCATCAGACTTCTTGGGGGTGAAACCCCCCTGCAGACTCGGTCAGGGGAACTGCTAGCTGACGGCAAGGGTGTCCATCGCGAGATGGAATCTGAAGGAAGCCGGTACGGCAAAACGCTGGCCTGACGAACAGCAAGTGCATCAGGCGGACATGCTGGGTGAGGTGGCAATAATCATCCGAAGCCCAAAACTGGCACGGAAAGTATACTCCCCCGAGCTCAACCCGGACGAGCTGGTCTGGAAGAACAATGTCAAAAACCATGTCGTGGGCCGTAAAATCATCCGGGGATCGCTCGGCACTCAAGCGCGAGGGAGTGTCCTGAATTTTGTGTAACTGGCTTCAATCCAGTAGTCTCTGTTCATG
>CAYNDM010000009.1:0-24462 GCA_964395265.1 uncultured Bacteriovoracaceae bacterium | reverse complement strand
CTCTACTTCGACGAGCTGCACACTCTCGTGGGCGCAGGCGCGGCTGAAGGAGCCATGGATGCTTCGAATATGCTGAAGCCAGCGCTGGCTCGCGGCGAGCTTCGCTGTATCGGCGCCACTACGCTCGACGAATACCGTAAGCATATCGAGAAGGACGCCGCGCTCGAGCGTCGCTTCCAGCCGGTTTTCGTCGCCGAGCCATCGGTCGAGGACACGATCAGCATTCTGAGAGGCTTGAAAGAGCGATATGAGGTCCATCATGGGGTCTCGATCAAAGATACCGCGCTCGTGGCTGCGGCGACGCTTTCCCACCGCTACATCACGGATCGGTTTCTGCCTGACAAGGCGATCGACTTAGTGGACGAGGCCGCCTCGCGCCTGAGAGTCCAGATTGACTCACGCCCCGAGGCGGTGGACCAGCTTGAGCGAAAAGTGCTCAGACTCGAAGTCGAGAGGCAAGCTCTGAAAAAGGAGAACGATCCCGCTTCGCGCGAGCGTCTCGAGCAGCTGGAGAAGGAAATCGGCAGCTTGAAGGATCGAACGAGCGAGCTTCGCTCTCAATGGGAGCGCGAAAAGAAGGAAGTGAATATCGTCAAAGAGCTCAAGGAGCAGATCGAGCGCACCCGCCTTGAGTCGGAGGCCGCCGAGAGAAGAGGTGACTTGGAGAGCGCGGCCGAGCTCCGGTACGGAAAGCTGTTGGGCCTCGAGAAGCAGCTCGAGGAGATCTCGAAAGGCGAGAGCAAACGGCGAGAGCAAATCAAACTTTTGCGCCAGGAAGTGACGGAGAACGACATCGCGGAGGTTGTAGCTCGCTGGACCGGCATTCCCGTCAGCCGCATGATGGAAAGCGAGCAACAGAAGCTTCTGCGCATGGAGGATCGCCTTAAGGCCCGCGTAGTCGGGCAGGATCGCGCGAGCGAAGCCATCTCGAATGCCGTTAGGCGGTCGCGGATCGGCTTGCAGGAAGCCCATAGGCCCATGGGTTCTTTCATGTTCCTCGGACCCACAGGGGTGGGGAAGACCGAAACGGCGAAGGCGCTGGCCCAGTTCCTCTTCGACGACGAGCACGCGATGGTTCGCATCGATATGAGCGAGTACATGGAGAAGCACTCCGTGGCCCGGCTCATCGGCGCCCCTCCTGGATACGTGGGTTACGAAGAAGGCGGAAGCCTGACAGAGGCCGTGAGAAGGCGTCCTTATGCCGTGATCCTGCTGGACGAGATCGAAAAGGCTCATCCTGATGTATTCAATATTTTCCTTCAGATCCTGGACGACGGTCGCGCTACCGATGGCCAAGGCCGGACCGTCGACTTCACCAATACGATCATCATCATGACCTCGAATATCGGAGGCCATCTGATTCTGGAGGAGAGGGATCCTGTTCGCCTAGAGGAAGGAGTCATGGCTCAGCTCCGCTCGCACTTCAGGCCGGAGTTCTTGAATCGCATCGATGAGGTGATCATCTTCTCGCATCTGACCGAGGGCCAGCTCCGAGAGATCGTCAACCACCAGGTGGATCGACTCAATGGCATGCTCAAGGAAAAGGGTCTGCGGTTGAAGTTCACGGATGAGGTCCTGCAATGGATCGCTCGTAGGGGATACGACCGGGATTTCGGGGCGCGTCCTTTGAAACGAGTCTTTCAGCGCGATATCCAGAACCCACTGGCAGTCGAGATTCTGGAAGGAAAGTTCCCCCCAGGAACCGAAATTGAGGTCCACTTGGAGGGGGATCGGGTCTCCTTTATCGGACAGTCGAATGATGAACAGAGGGTAACGCAGGTGGGTTAATTTAAGAAAATTTAAGTTGCTTTACGAACACTTAGGTGACTCTATAATCTCTTGACAATTGAGTTGCGTCCAAGGGGGACCTTGCTTACAATTATAGAAGGCAGGGGATCTCTCTACGATTCAACCGATGGCCTAACGCCGAGCGGCTACTGACGAGGAGGGCCTTTCAAGATGGACATCACTGAAGTGAAGGTGTTTCCGGTAAATGAGGACAAACTCAAGGCCTACATCACCATCGTGCTCGATAATTGCTTCGTCATTCGGGATTTGAAAATCATTAGTGGAAATTCGGGTCTCTTCGTAGCCATGCCCAGTAAAAGGCGGAAAGACGGCGCCTTCAAAGACATCGCTCATCCTTTGAATCAGTCGACGCGAACCCTCATGGAGAAAAAAATCCTAGACGCGTATTTGGCTGAGATCAAGAGTCAAGGCCCTGCACGGATGTCAGCGCAGTCAGCAGAGATGGCTGCCGATAGCGCCAGCGAAACTTCATAGTATTTCTCTTAGTTTTTCTTAGTCTACCCTTTGACGGTGCCCCGACCTATGCTATTTCGACGAAAGTTGGGGTGTCGCCAAGCGGTAAGGCACCGGATTTTGATTCCGGCATCCCCAGGTTCGAATCCTGGCACCCCAGCCATTTGATTAAAAAGCCCCGTCGTCTACCGCTCGACGGGGCTTTTTTGTTGTGCGCCCTGCCGGGCGCACTTCTCGGGCTATTTCGTATTGATTCGCACCGGAATGGTCGCAAGAACGGCCTCATCCGCGGATCGCAAGGTCAGAGCCCCGACCGCGCGGTATTTGCCGCTGGTAAAAAGCGTGTGCCCTAGCAGAGCGCTGTTGGCTTGCTGATCAGCGCTGAACGCATAGTCGATCAGGTAATCCGGCGCCGAGGCTGTCACTGCGACCGTGCCCCGCTCCTCCTGCATTTGGAGGGTCTCGATCGAGTTGAAGGAGCCGTCGTCCTTGATCTCGTATCCATCCACTCGAACCGCGTAGACCTTGCCCGGCTCCGGAGTGCAGCTGAATTCCTCGATATCCGACGAGCCTGCGCTCGTACCGATGGTGGAGCAGCTTGCATCATCCGCCGAGGTGACGCCGCTCGGGCAACCGAGCACGGTCAGGTCGATGTCGTTTCCCGGTGAGTCGCCAGTCCAGATGGTGACTTTCTTCGTTCCGACTGGATAGGACCGCAATGTGCCCAAGGGGCTCGGGACGATGATGAATTCGCCCTTGCCCACTTTGGTCGCGGTGGTAGCGGCAAGTCCATTGAGTACGTAGGTGCTCGCATCGGAACTGGGTGAGACTACGAGCGAACTGTCCCGGACGGTCCAGCTCAGCTGACCCGTCAGCGCGGCGGGCTGGCCTTCAATCTTTTCTACGCTCGAGCTGGCAGTGACGTAGTCGACTTTCAGTTCGTACTCGGAACGGGCATATTTGTAGGTCACGAATATGTGAAGGTCCCAGATGCCAGGAGTGGGATTCGAGCGACTGAACGAAATTCTGCGCTTCTGTGCTTCGACCGGCGCTCCGTTAGCGTCGCAATTCGAAACCTTGGCTTCGTCCCTGGTCTTGAAAGGCTTCGCGACGTTGATGCCCTGAAGAGCCATCAGCTCGACACCTGAACAGGAATCGCCGGGCTGGAACTCAGGGACTTCCAGGGTGATCCGCACGACGCTTGTCCCCGCGGGGATCTCCACATAGTGGCGATTCACCTCGAAACTGCGGATCGTCTTCGCGACTCTGTACCCCTGCGCCCCCCTTAGAACCTTGTGAGGGACATTAACGTAAACCGGTACAGTGAAGGAAGGAATCGACGCGACTTGGTCTCCCACCTTTCGATAGGCTGCGATCAAAGCCCCATGATCGCCTTCGGGAAGCTCGGAGATAGCAGTCCGATCGACACAGATATTCAAGGCGCTCGCGCCGAAAGTATTCAAGGAACCGGTTCCGTCCTCATTCACCGAGATCTCGACGCCGCGGCCGAGCACCGTGAGATCGGCAGTTTCCGATTGGCCGCAATTGAGCTCGTCCAAGGTTCCCACGCGGAGCCAATTGCGGTGTGAACCGTAGATGGTCGTCTTCAGTTCGAAGACATCCTGGGTGCTCTCGAGGAATCGCTCCAGCTCACCAGCATTCGCTCCCGAGGCCAAAGATTCCGGAAGTCGTCTGGCGATGTGGGCCTGGTAGAGGGTTTGTCGACCGTCCCTCGAAAGGTACAGTCCGCTAGCGAAAGCGGGAGTATTCGCCCTAGCGGCGCGGGTGCCGTCATAGGCCACGCCGTTGGGGCCCACATTCGAGATATAGACCTGATAGTCCAGCTCTACGGGTTTCCCTTGATCCTCAAATGCCCCAGGCAGCTGGTTGCCACGCAACTCCAAGAGCTTGTTCCAGGCCGCGAGCAGATCCACCATCCCTTTGCCTTGGTCCGCCCAAGTGTACTGACCTTTGGTGCTTTCGCCCGTGACCGGGTCGAAACGGGTCACGTCGAAAGATCGGGCGGTCTCGATCAGCACTTCTCTCAGGACGACCGAGCTCGTGCTCAGGGGGGTGCTCGGATGAGCGGCGTTATACTTTCTCACCGCATCCAGAAGAAGAGCGTAGGCGCCGGTCGCGGTCGGAGCGGACATGGAAGTGCCCCAGTAGACGGCAAGGCCTCCGCGCGCGCCTGGAGCGCTGTTGTACTGAATCGAGCTCAACTCGGTGCCGGGTGCGACGACATTGGGCTTGAAACCGCCCGCGGCAGTGGGTCCGCGACTGCTGAAAAACAGCATGAAATCGTCTTGGTCAGACGCGCCGTCTCCGGCGCCCGTGCCTGGCCACTGATATTCACGCTTGATCATTTCCTTTGAAGCGCTAGCGCCCACGCTAAGCGACAGTCGCGCGACCGAAGGGCTGCCGATCGTCTGACGACCCGGTCCGCTGTTTCCGGCGGAGATGACGAACAAGACGTTCTTTTGAGAGGTCAGTCGGTTGATGACCGTCTCTTGAACTCCAAGGCCGTCATTGTACGGACTGAGCCCGCCCAAGGACATGTTGATCACGTCGGCTCCCGCGTTGGTCGCGAGGTCCACGATCGCCGCCAAAGCACCGCAGCCGCCGTTGTTCGCGCAAACGCGATTCATGAGAATCGTTGCTTCGGGAGCCACGCCACGTGCCAGCGTATCTGGCCGATCGTTGTAAATCGTCTTGATGCCGGCTGCGATGCCGGCGACATGCGATCCGTGGTTGCCCGGATCGAAGCCCACGACCGACGCGGATCGGAGAGTGATCTCCCCCGTGCCGTCTTTCCTGGGGAGCTTGTCCTCCATCAGATGAAAGCCGATCTTCTCCGAATAGACCTTCACTGTATCGCCCGTGCGATTGAAATCTCCCAGCGCCTTCGCTTCGATGAGCCAGCCCATTCCCTCGGAGTCGAAATACACGACGTCGTTCTCGGCCGTATCGCCAGGGACCAGGATCAGGTAGAGGTCGTCATTCAGCTTCCCGTTTCCGTTCAGGTCAACTTGATCCGCTGGGCCTTGAAACGAATCTTCTTTCAGGATGCCTAGGCGCGCCCGGGTCCCAGGCTGAAGCAGGATCGCCTTGAGTTCGGGCGAGACCGAGAGATCGACTTCGACTTCGGTCAGGTCATCGCCGGACGGAAGGTTGGGAAGGCGAGGCGTGACGATGACCTGGGCCTTGACTTTCACCGTATCGGCACCGGTTTCAATCGCCTCGAATTTCGCATCGGGGTTGAAGTAAACGCGGCCCTCGCCAGTGAAATCTTTCATGTAGGCGATGCGATTTCTGCTCTGATCGCCGGAGAGAAAGGTCAGATGATTGTATGTGATCCCGGTATCGGTGATCCCGATGTTCACTGAAGATCCATTCACCTGCGCTCCCTGCCCGATATCTCGCTGGGCCTTCTGGACGAAATCGATCGCGTTGATGCGCTCCAGGCCGCTGAAGCCTCGCGTATCGGAGCGGGATCCCTGACGCGCGCTCAGCCCTTCAGCGCGTGGGTTGAACGCGCGAGCCTGCTCGAGGGAGTCGCGATCGTACGCGATCGGGTTGAGAAGCAGCGCTTGCCTGAAGATGAAGGACTTCAGCTCGCGCATGAGCTGGCCGTTGCGAGGATAAGGAGCGAAGAAAGTGAAATAACCTGCTTCCTCGTTCTGATAGATCGGAATGGTACGCGCGCTCTTGAGGACGGCGAAGGTCTTGTCGATCTCCTGGCGAATCCACTTTCGCGCTTCAGTCCTTGGAAGGGTGGAGAGAGCCGAAAGCATGCGGTTGAAGGAGTCGCTGGCGAAAGTGCCTTCGACGGGAAAGTAACACTCGCCCCCGAAGTTGTGCACGAGGACCTCGACTCCGTCCATGAGCGTGACGACCTTTGAGTCGTTGGGCCGGATCTGAGTGCAGACCTCAACGGGGCCCTGAACATCTGGAGCGCGCGCGCTCGAAGGTTCGCTCGGCACTTCGACGGCGCGATTTTTTGAACAGGCCGAAAAAGAAATGAGCGCCAAAGTCCCCAGTGCCAGCAATCGAATTTTCAACATCCCGTCCCCCAAGAATGGAATTGAGTACAGCGCGGCGTTTTAGCATGACGCGTGCCACGAGACCAAGGACTTAGGAAATTGGAAATATCGATTGAAAAAACAGGAGACTAACGCAACAGATCAAAAAGATGCTTGGGTGTTTCTCTCCGTGAATTCTTTATAGTGAAGGCACCGTTTCAGATCACTCTGACCGCCCTTATTGACACTGCGAGATCACGCTTTGGGTGTAAAGATAGCATTTGCGATTCGCAGGAAGTTGGCACTTGCGAGCGCGTGCGCCTCTCCCTGCTCCGGCTTCCGCGACGCCCGAATTCTCGACTTTTTTGCCCATCCACCAGAGAGCTTCGATCTCCAGTCTCGCGCGGTCCGGGTCGCCGCTATCGCAGTTCACTCGACCTCGAATCTCGGCCAGCGTCGATGTCACGCATTCGCCGGCGCCGGTGCCGTCGTCTTTCAAGCCGATGGAACCGCCGTCAAAGCTCATGGAGAACACTCCGTTGGGCATGGGTGCCCACACCTCGTTGATTTGACGATCTGTGCTGCGTACTTTCAGAAGCATGTCCTTGCAGTTGGCTTCGAAGACGAGCGCGCGCGGAGGTCGGGTCATTTCAACCAGGTCGACCCCGATCGGGCAGTCCCAAAGCTCAAGAGCCACGGGCCGCGGATCGGCCATGGTCGGATACAGGGGACATTGGGCCCGATAGCTGGCGCTTCCTCTGAACGGCTTGAGTTCCTCGCCTTCTTCATTGGTTCGATGTGGCTTTCCGCATGAGCTCAACACGGTGCCGATCATGAGGAAGAGAGCTAGCTGCTTCGTCGATTTCATCCGAGCCTCCCGACCGTTTCCCCACGTGCAAATCGGGAGCCAGTGATCTAGAACGGACGCGCAATGACTCGTGATGCTTCGAAATACGTTGGTCGGAAGGCGGATAATCTTCTGATCGCGTTCGTTTGGATGATGCTCAGCGCGCTGGGGTTTTCCCTGATGATGCTCTTTGTAAAAGAGCTGTCTCCGGAAGTCCCGCAGTTCGAGATGGTCTTTTTTCGAAGTTTCGTCAATTGCGTCGTGGCGGCCGGATTGATGCTCCTCTCGGGCGAGAGCTTTTTCCCTCCGAACAAGCCACTTCTCGTTTTTCGCGGGATTGCCGGATTCGGGGGCGTCACCTGCTTTTTTTACGCGATCTCCCGCTTACCGATGTCGATCGCGGCCCTTTTGAACTGGATCTCTCCGATTTTCGTCATTCTATTTTCCAGGCTTTTCCTGGGCGAGAGGTTCTCATCCCGGGCATGGGTCTGGATCGTCACCGCCTTCATCGGGCTGGTTCTGCTGCTGAGGGTGGATCTTACGTAAGGCGCCGTGGCGCTCCCGCTGGTTCCCGTCATGATCGGGCTCCTGGGTTCCGCGTTTGCGGGCTTGGCCTATGTCGCGGTCCGCGCCGCCACCGCGACGGTGGGGGTGAACGCGATCATATTTTACTTCACCGCGACGGCATCGCTGATTTCTGCACCGCTCGCATTTAGGCAGTATTCTGTTCTAAATGTTCATCAATTCTCGCAACTTATAATTATGGGAATATTCGCCAGCATCGGCCAGTTCGCGATGACTCAGGCGTACCGGTATGCGGCGGCAGGGTTGGTCAGCACGATGAGCCTGATGAACGCAGTGTTCTCGGCCAGCTTGGGTTGGCTATTGCTCGGAGAGGTCCTGGTTCCCATCCAATGGGCGGGGATGGTCCTGGTTGGAGCCAGTGTCGCTTTGATCGCGCTCAAAGGGCAGGGACGTCTCGGGTCCGAGCATGCCGTCCGTGACCCGAAAGTCGTGCATCCTGCGTCAAAATGAGGTATGAACGCCCCTCATGGTGGACTCAGCAGTATCCGTCCAGGTACCTTCCCGGTACGACAAGAATGCGTCGATGGAATCAACTATTCAATACGTCGCCTTTCTTTCGGGACCTGGCGTGCTTTCTCGGCGCCAGCGGGAAGAGCTCTGCCGCCAACTCGATATCGACAGCCATGCCATCAACGCTTTGAGCTACGAAGAGAAAGAGGCTGCAAGGAAAGTTGCTCAGAATTTGGGAGAATTATGGCCCGAGTAAGAAAAGTAGAGCCTACTTTGGAAGCGTTGTTTTTCTCGACCCCGGAGCAAAAAGTCCTCCGCTACCTTCTTTCGGAGCCTACGACCTCGTTTACGCCGCGAATTCTTTCCTCCAAACTCAAAGGCGTTCGCGGCCTGGGAGGAGCCGAAGGCTTGAATCGAATCCTCCTTGATCTCGAGACGCTTGGCTTGGTCGAGTTCCTGGATAATCGACGCTCGGTACGGATCCAGGAAGACCATCCGTCGCTGTGTATCTTGAAGACGTTCTCGGCCATGTGCGACCTCGAGGGCCTTCGAAAGCAACTTGAGCCAGTCTCAAGCAAAGGGATCCTTTTTGGAAGCCGGGCGACGGGCCTTTGCCATTCCTCGAGCGATTACGATTTGCTGGTCGTCTCGCATACTCCCGATGAGGTGAAGAACATCACTAGCCGCCATCCGCTGGGTCGCCAGATCGAATTGGTTGCCTGCACGCCTGACTCCTACATTGCTATAGATCGCCAAAATCCCGATTTGCGACAAAGATTGGCGACTGGAATTGTGCTCTGGGGCCCGAATTGATAGCATCTCGTGGCATCGCACTGAAATAGCTCGCCGTACCGAATCGGGGTTCATGAGCGTAGCGTTCGGCCATAGCGATAACGAGTCAATTCTTTTGGAGGCGAGTGGTGAGAAAGTATCAGATCCTGGCAGTGCTGAGCTCTGTCACGTTGATCCTGGACCAGGTGACGAAATGGCTCGTGGTCCGAGACTTTCATCTGGGCGAGAGCATTCCGATCATTCCCGGCTTTTTCAGCCTGACCTACATTCGCAATACCGGCGCGGCTTTCGGCCTCCTGGCGCAGATGGATTCCTCGTACAGGGTTCCGTTCTTCTTGATCGTGCCGGTGATCGCCTTGGTGGCGATCGGATACATCTTCAGGAAGATCCCGCCTAAGGATGTCAAGTTATCGGTCGCCTTGTCTCTGGTGGTCGGCGGCGCGGTTGGGAATCTCATCGATCGGATCGTTTATGGGTACGTGGTGGATTTCCTGGATTTCCATTGGAAATATACTTATCACTTCCCCGCTTTCAATATCGCCGATTCGGCTATCTGTATTGGTGTAGGCATACTGATGTTGGATCTGCTTCAGAACCCGCAAGCGAGCGAAAAGCAGAGCGCCGATCAGGATGCCGTGAAGGATAACGCGAATGCATCCAGTACTCGTTGAACTTGGACCGATCACGATCCATAGCTACGGCTTTTTGATCGCCGTGGGGTTCTTGGTGGGCATTGCCACGGTCAAACGCCTTGCCTCGACTTCGAGCTTAAACGTGGATCGAGTGCTCGACTTGGCGTTCTGGTCGTTGATCATTGGGTTTATCGGCGCGCGGCTCCTTTTCGTTATCACCCGACTCGATTACTTCTTGGCTGATCCTGTCTCGATCTTTCGCGTCTGGGAAGGAGGCCTCGTCTTTTTCGGGGGGCCGATCGCGGTCGTTCCCTTCATCCTGTGGTATTCGCGCAAGCATCAGCTCAATATCTGGAAACTCGGCGACGTGGTGATTCCCGGGTTGGCGATCGCGCACAGTTTCGGTCGAATCGGATGTCTGGCCGCGGGATGTTGTTACGGGAAGCCTACCGGCACGGATTACGGCATTCAGCTCAAATCGCATCTTGTCGCAGCCAATTTGCGAGGAGTGAACCTGCATCCCACTCAGATCTACGAATCCGCGGCGCTGTTGATTCTCTTCGTGGGGCTTATTTGGGTTTATAAGCGCAAGATGTTCGACGGCCAGGTCATGCTGACCTATTTCATGGCCTATCCGATCATTCGCAGCATCATCGAGGTCTATCGCGGGGATTTGATCCGTGGCTTCGTCGTAGAAGGTTGGCTTTCGACGAGCCAATTCATTTCGATTCTGGTTTTTGCCGTTGCGACAACGCTCCTGCTGGTGAGATTGCGGCAGGTCAATGCCGAGGCCTGAGACGATGAACACGGCAGGAGCTCTGGCGGCCTGTTTCGTGATCGGATCGATTCCTTTCGGGCTGCTCATCTCCCGCGCTTTCAACGTGAACGACCTAACTCGACAAGGAAGCGGGAACATCGGAGCGACGAATGTGTCGCGCGTGGTTGGGTTCTGGCCAGCCGGGTTTGCCACGCTTCTATTGGATGCCATGAAGGGCGCGGGTCCATTGATGTTGATTCAGGCCCGATCCGCCGCGTTTCAACTGGAGAACGTGCCTCAGGTGTTGTGGGGGAGCGCATTGTTCCTGGTTTTAGGCCATTGTTTCTCCCCTTGGCTCGGGTTCAAAGGAGGAAAGGGGGTCGCTACGGCGTTCGGAGCGATCCTGGTCTTATCCCCTTGGGCAGCGCTATCGGGAGCTGGCGCGTTCGTCCTCGCCTTTATGCTGAAACGGATCGGGTCGCTCGCCAGCCTGTCAGGGGTGATCGTGGCATCGGTGACTCACCTGATTTTGAATCCGCTTGGTTCGCATTTGTGGCTAGGTTTGTTGATAGTTTTATTGATTGTGATTCGTCATGAGAGAAACATTGATGCGCTTCTTGAGAACACAGAACGGGGTTTCGGTTAGGCTCGCTTGCGGGGTGGCACTCGCGCTGGGCTTGCTGGCTGTCAGGCCTGTCGATGCGAGGAATCTGGTGGACATGCAGGGCACTCGGGTGAAGCTCTCTGATCGACCGACTCGAATCGTCGCGCTGGCGCCCGCTCTGGGCGAGCTCGTTGCCCGCCTTCTAGGAAATGATCTTTCGCGGCTGGTCGGCGTCAGCGATTTCACGGATTCGTCCGAGGCCTTGAAGCGAGTGCCCTCGATCGGGTCCTACGCGAGATTCAATGTCGAAAAGGTGATGTCTCTGCGCCCGGATCTGGTGCTTGCCACGTCTGCCGGAAACGCGAAAGACCAGGTACTCAGGTTGCGCGAGCTCGGCCTGCCCGTGGTCGTGGTTTCCGCCGACAACCTCAAGGAGCTGATCCAATCCATTCGCTTGGTCGGCGATGCTGTTGGCGCTCGGAGGGAGGGACGAAAAATCGCTGAAGAGCTCGCGAATCATATCGCGGAGGCCAAGAAGCGCGCCAGAGCCAGAAAACCAAGGAAAGTCCTGCTTCAGATCGGCGATGATCCGCTGGTGGTGGCGGGTGGCGGATCCTTCATCCATGAAGCCATCGAGGCCGTGGGAGCCGTTAACTTATACGGCGATGCCGATGGATATCCCCGCCCTTCTCTCGAAGATGTGCTCAAGAGGAACCCGGAGGTGGTCCTGGTGGTTACCATGACCGAGGACAAGGAAGTTTTCGAGAAAATGGCGAGAAAGTGGTCCACCTTCACCGCGTTGAAAGCGGTCAAGTCGGATCAGGTCAAAGTGCTCAATGGAGACACGCTGCTTCGTCCCTCCATCCGCTTCACCGAAGGGCTGCTTCTCTTGGAGCATGCGATCTATGGCGAGAAATAGGATGGCTCTCGCTTTGATCGCCAGTATGGGAGCGTGGCTCGTGTCGGCGTTTCTCGCCTTGTATCTGGGCGCTGTCGATGATGCGGGCTGGGAGTTGATTCTCCAGCTCAGGCTTCCGCGTCTCCTGCTCGCGAGCGCGGTTGGAGCGGGACTGGCGGTCGCGGGAACTGCCTTGCAAGCGCTTTTCGCCAATCCCCTATGCGAACCCTATACGCTTGGCATCTCTTCGGGCTCGGCGCTGGGCGCGGTCATCGGCATCACTCTCGGGATCCAATCCTCCGCGTTCGGGCTCTCCGTCCCGGCGTTCTTGGGCGCGATGGCTTTTTCTGCCTTCTTATCAGTCATCGCCATGCGCCCTGGCGTCGGAAATCTCACCCTGCTGCTCGCGGGGGTCATGCTGGGCTTCCTGGGTTCGAGCTTGGTGGCGCTTTGGATGGCCACCGCGGATCCGAACGGGGTTCAGGCCGCGATCTTCTGGCTGCTGGGGGATCTCTCGAGGGCAAGACACGAAGGAGCGGCGATCTCCCTGGGTGCCGTGCTCTTGTTGACGATTTTTCTTTGGAGCCGCTGGCGCTCTCTCGATGCGCTCTTGATGGGTGAAGAGGGAGCGATGAGTCTTGGGATCTCCGTGGCCAGCGTGAGGCGTCAACTGCTTTTCTCCAGTTCTATCCTGGTCGGACTATGTGTCAGTGGCGCGGGGATGATCGGGTGCGTGGGGTTGGTCGTGCCGCATTTCGCGCGCCGCTGGATAGGATCGTTGCACCGGCGTTTGATTCCCATTGCGGCGATCTGGGGCGCCGTCACTTTGACCGCGGCGGATGCGATCTCAAGGTACGCGCTTCGGCCCTACGAGCTCCCGGTGGGAGTGGTGACCGCTCTGGCCGGCGCTCCACTTTTTCTCTGGGCGATGTTGCAGAGGAGAGACCTCGGATGAGCGGTGAGCCGGCGGTGCTTTCGGCACATGGGCTGAACTATAGCTACTCGTCGAGCCAGGTCGGGCAAGCTCAAGGAGCGCTCAACGGCGCTTCTTTGCAGTTGAGACGAGGCGAAGTGGCGGCGCTCCTGGGCCCGAACGGTTCTGGCAAGTCAACTCTTCTCAAGGTGCTCGCGGGCTTACTGGAGCTCGGCGACGGCCATGGCAAGGTTTTGTTCGAGGGGCAGGACCTGCATCGGCTCTCGCAGGGCGAGCGCACGAAGCGCGTGAGCTATGTCCCGACGGATATTCAGGCCGACTTCCCGATCACTGGATTCGAAGTGGTTCTGATGGGAAGGATTTCGCGAGGGGTCTCTCTTCTGGGAGGGGCTACGAAGAAGGACCGCGAAAGCGTGCGAGAGGCCATGGAAAGGTGCCGCTGCTGGGGCCTTCGTTCCAGGGAAATACACACGCTGAGCGGCGGAGAGCGGCAGCTCGTGGCTCTTGCGCGCGCGTTAGCGCAAGAGGCGACGGTGCTTCTCCTGGACGAGTCGCTTTCGCGCATGGACCTGGATCACCAGTCCTGGAGTGGAGACTTGATGGTGGAGCTCGCGCGTTCGGGGAGATCCATCCTCTGGGTATCGCATGACCTGAACCTTGCGACCGAATGGGCGGAGCGATGTTTTCTACTGAAGGAAGGCAGGGTTGCCCGCTCGGGTTCGACCCGAGAGGTCATGACCCTGGATGCGATCCAGGAGCTCTATCCTGGAGCGGAGCTGGTGATTGGCGAGAACCCGGCGACAGGCTCCCCAAAAGTCTTCTTTAAGAGGGCCTGATTTCAGCGAGTTCGGCCAGAAAGCGCTCGATGTCTTTCGGGGTGTTGTAGATGTGCGGCGAGATCCGAAGGCAATCTCCCCGTTGGCTTATATAAACCTTCCTGTCCGCAAGCTTCTCTACGGCTCCTGCGGGAACTCCGTCTTTCGATCGAAGTCCCACGATATGTCCGATGCACTTCTCGGACGGAATGGCTTCGAATCCCAGCCTATCGGCCGCGGCGATGATGGATCGAGTCAGGCCTCGAACGGTTTCGTGAACGTTCTCGACGCCCCAGGCATGGAGCTGCTCGAGCCCGGCTTTGACCATCGGAAGCAGGACCAGGTTGCCGCGCTCGCCGACGTCGTATCGCCTGGCTCCGGGATGAAAGGTATCGACGTATTGAGCGAGCGAACGGTGATCGAAAGAGTTGGAGCGATTCTGCCAAGACATCTCGAGGGCTTTTCCCTCACGCCACTCTGGGGCGACGTAGACGAATCCCATGCTGTAAGGGCCTAGAAGCCATTTGTAGGTGACCGCGACCAGAAAATCAGGTTGGATCTCCGAGACGTCGAAGGGGTAGGCGCCTAGTGATTGGGTGGCATCGATCGCGAGGGCGGCATTCGCGTCTCGAGTCGCTTCGCGCAGGCTTTTCAGGTCGACTCGCGCTCCGTCGGTCCAGTGGCAGGGCGCGGCCGCTACGATGGCGGTGGACGAATCGATCCTGTCGAGAAACGCGCGCGTCCAGTCGTGGTCGGTCGGTCGGGGAACTGTGACGAGCTTGGCGCCTCGGTCGCGAGCGAGCTCCATCCAAGGGTAGACGTTCGAGGGGAACTCTTCCTCCATGACCAGAATGCTCTGGCCTTTTCGCACGGGAAGATTGGCGGCCGCCAAGCCGACCCCATAGCTGGTCGATGGCACAAGGGCGACTCCGTCAGCGTCTGCGTGGACCAGTCGAGCGAAAAGCTCCCGGACGGTCTCAGGCTCGTGTTGATTGATTTCGACCATATTCAGTTCCCAGGGCCGCGTCTTTCTGAGTATCGCGCGCTCTCCCGCCTCGCGAACCGCGCGGAGCTGCGGGCTCATGGCAGCGCAATTGAGGTAGGTGACGCCGTTCGGGATCTCGAAGAGCGAGCGTTGGCATGGAAGCTTCATACCCGGCTCCTCGTCTAGAAGTAGATGGTCGCGCTGAAGGCATGAGCCGTGGTGGCCAGGGGCTCGATGGCGCGCGAAAGGCCGTAGTCGAGCGAGATTCGCGGAGCCACCCAGCCCAACCCGATTCCGTAGCCTCGCCCGTAGGAACTCAGGTAGGGAACCATGGCGTTAGTGAACTGTCCCAACCGGAAGAAGAGATCCGACATCATGACGAATTCGAGTCCGAGCTCGTGGCCGTATTTTCCCCCTTGTGGGAGGGACGGGGTGTAATGGGGATCGAAGTAAACCAGGACGATTCCCTGGACGTTGAACTTGGTACCCAGGATGAATTCCCGGTAAAGGTTGATTTTTTGGCCTGTTTCGGTCTGAAAAATATTGTCGACGACGAGCGAGAGCTGGAGCCACGGCAGCGCCATGCCGGTTGCCGAGAAGACGAGATCCCTGCCGGCGCTGCGATCTCGGCCGTTGATGAAGAAGAACTTTCCAGAGAGCCCGAACCCCAGGCGATTCAAGAATGACTTGGAGGCCCCAAGGTGGATGAAGCTTGCGTCGTTTCGGACGGTATAGGCGGCCCCCGCCTGAAAGAGCTCGTTGCGCCCGTCCAGGAGAGAGACGCTGTAGTTCCTGCCTCCGTTATTGGGTCCATGTGAGTAGGAGAGCCAGTTTACGCCTGCGCTATAGGTGGGAAAGAAGGACCCAAAAGACGGGTTCAGGAAGATCGAATCGTTTAGTAGAGGTCCGGCATGCCCAGCTCCGCCCAGGGCAGCGGTGCGGGGGGAGTGAAAATCCGAACCCAGGCTAGGTTGAGGCCCTAGGACTGCTGAAAAAATGAGGATCAATAGTTGAAATACAAAGTGTTTTTTCATTAACAACTCTTTTGATGAATAATCATGCTACGCGTCAATATTCCTCTTTACAACGAGAACCGTTCTGCTATGACTCCTGCGCTTATGTCATTATCTACCAAGACCCTTGAGAGTTTTAAGCAAGAGCTTCTAGTACGCCGTCAAAACCTCGCTCGTGATCTTCAAGCCGCTACGGCCGAGCTGATTGATGATGAACCATTTTACGCAGATTCCGTTGATCAGGCCAATGCCGATGCGGATAAAACCGTCGCTGTTCAGATGAGAAACCGCGATCGGGGAACCTTACTTCAAATCGATCATGCTCTTCGTCGTATTGACGCGGGAACATTCGGGATTTGTAATGAATGCGGCGAGTCAATCGCAGTCGCGCGAATGAGGGCGAATCCTGCCACAACTCTTTGCATCGACTGCCAAGCGGAGTTAGAGTCCGAGCAGAACCGTTATCCGGGACGGGCCTAGTCCAGCTTCGCATCCCCTAGCCTTCAGCGGAACGCGGACTCACTGACTGTCCTCCCGGCACTGATCCAAACCCGGGAGTGAATCATGGCTCAATCCGCTCGTCCAAAAAAGATCCGCAAGGCTGTCATCCCTGCGGCAGGTCTCGGTACCCGCTTTCTCCCTGCGACCAAAGCGATCCCGAAGGAAATGATCCCGATCGTGGATGTTCCGATGATCCAGCACATCGTCGAGGAGGCGGTCCGTGCGGGAATCGAGGACGTGGTTCTGATCACCGCCCGCCACAAGGAAGCGATCGAAAATCATTTTGACTACAACTACGAGCTCGAAGACACGCTTGAGAAAAAGGCCAAGACTGACCTCCTGGAGATCTCGCGGTCAGTGGGCCGGATGTGCAATCTCATCAGCATCCGTCAAAAGAATCCCATGGGGCTGGGCCATGCCGTGCTCTGTGCCGAGCCAGCAATAGGCAATGAGCCGTTCGCTGTCTTGCTGGGCGATGACCTGATCGATTCAGAGGTCCCCTGCACCCGTCAGCTGGCTGATCTCTACGAACGCGAGGGCGCTTCGGTCGTCGGAGTCATGGAAGTGCTGAAAACCGAAGTCTCGAAGTACGGGATCGTGGGCGGAAAAATGCTCGACGATCGCACGATGCATGTCGAAAAACTGGTGGAGAAGCCGGCTCCTGCGGATGCTCCTTCGCAGC
This sequence comes from uncultured Bacteriovoracaceae bacterium, assembly GCA_964395265.1. GTDB lineage: Bacteria > Bdellovibrionota > UBA1018 > UBA1018 > UBA1018 > CAYNDM01. The sequence goes on along the minus strand of CAYNDM010000009.1, from coordinate 7,683 downwards.
TGGCGATTCCCGGTCGCTACGTGCTGACTCCCGCGATCTTTGATTGCCTGCGTGAGACCCGACCTGGAAAGGGCGGGGAGATCCAGCTCACGGACGGTTTGCAACTTCTGGCGAAGCGAGAGAAACTTTTAGCTTATCAGTTCGAGGGAACTCGCTACGATACGGGGGATAGGCTGGGCTTCATCGACGCCACTTTGGCTTTCGCGCTGAAGCGCCCTGAATTGGCTCCTGGCGTGCGAGAGATCATGCAGAAACATATGGGAAGATGAGTATGAGATTTTCTTGGATCGCGCGCGTGGCGGCTGCCTTTCTGACGGTCGTCGCGACCAACTCCGCCTGGGCGTATATCCCGCCGTCGCAGTTCATCGTGAAGACTCTGGCCTCGAAGCGGAACGGCTTCAGGGGGGTCCGGGTCCAGACCACCGTCACCAACGGCGAAACCGAGCAGGATTCGATCGTGCGTTTCAGGCAAATCACGCTCTTCGACGCGAAGAGCAGGACCTTGAGGAGCTTGGCATTTGACCAGGAGAACAAGCTTCTCTATGCGGTCGAAAGGAAGTTTCCGGGTGCTTTCTCGAAGCCGGAAACCAGTGCTCTCACGGTCGAGATGTTGCTCCTGGATTCGAACGGCGAGGCCTTGCTTCGGCAACTGAAGGAAGTCGGCCTTCCGGTTCGGCTCGAAGAAGAGCTCCTCATGATGGCTGATGAGGAGCAGCGCCGCAAGTCGGAGATGATCAGCATAAGCCGGCTTCGGAATACCGTGGCATGGACGATCAGCCTCGATCGCAAAGCGGATGATCAGCACCAGCTTTGGATCGAGAAGGATACCTTCTTGCCGATGCGATTGCTGACGAAGAGCCAGGGCGACTGGCTGGATATCCAGTTCGAGAACTACCGCTTTTTCAGGGAATTTCCGTATCCACGCGTGGTCACGGTGAGTCATCCCGATGGCAAGAAGATCCTGAAGGAAGAGGTCGTGGATTTCGAGGTGAACCCGAATATCAAGGAATTCAAGATGCCGGCCGTTCCTGGCTTCACCGACACCGGAAATTCAGCGAGTTCGGACGTACGCGAGCTGATCCAAGCTTACTACAGCACGGTTCGCTAAGCAGGCGATGTCACCGACACCGAATCGAATCCTCTCCGTCGCGGTACCCAGGCCATTGGACAGTCTTTTCACCTATCTGGTGCCCGATGAGCTCTTGCCGCGGATTCAGGTGGGCGGATGGGTCACGGTTCCCTTTGGGAGGACCAAGACCCATGCTTTCATCGTTGAAGAGCCCAAGACCATGGATCAGCTTCCTTTTGGAATCGCGCCCGAAAGCCTCAAGTCGATCCTCGATGTGAGCGACGGCCCGATTTTCACGCCCGACGTGCTGAATCTGGCTAAGTGGGCACATGAATACTATCGCGCTCCTCTGGGTGAGGTGCTTCATTGCGCCGCTCCTCCCGCCGCCTTGGGACTGAGGAATGCGAAGAAGGAGGCGCGTCCGATCGAACAGCCTCGATTGACCGCGCCCCAGCCCGTGTCTTTGACACCGGCTCAGGAGGTCGCGCTTTCGACGCTCGAGGCCTATCGAAAATCACCGGGACAGGTCGCTCTCCTTCACGGTGTCACCGGTAGCGGGAAAACCGAGCTTTACCTCGAACTCGCGCGGCGAACTTTAGCTGAAGGCAAGAGTGTCCTTCTACTGGTACCCGAGATCGCGCTCACTCCGCAGCTGCACTCGCGATTCGAGGAGGGCCTGGGCGTCGCCGTGGGGCTTTGGCATTCGGCCATGGCGGATGGCAAGCGTCGCGATCAAGGAGCTGCATTGAGATCAGGAGAACTCAAGGTGGTGGTCGGCGCCCGTTCGGCTGTCTTCGCGCCGCTTCGCGATCTCGGGCTCATCGTCATCGATGAAGAGCACGATCAGACCTACAAGCAAGAAGATCGGGTTCGCTACCATGCGAGAGACCTTGCCGTCGTTCGCGCGAAGATGTCAGGCGCGTTCCTGGTGCTGGGGTCAGCGACTCCGAGCCTCGAGACCCGGGAACGCGTAGCGGAGGGGAAGTACGGGATCGCCCGCCTTCCTGAACGGGTGGCGCCGGGAGGAATGCCGCCGATCGAAGTGGTGAATCTCTGCGAGGAGGAGCGGGTCGAAGGGATCCAGGGGATCCTGGCGACCAAGACAGTGGCTGCGATCCAGGAGACGATCTCACGCGGCAACCAAGCGATGGTTTTCCTCAACAGGAGAGGGTTCGCGTCGTTCCTGGTTTGCGAGGATTGCGGCGAAGTGAACGGCTGTCCGGATTGCTCCATCTCGCTAACGGTTCATAAGAAGCTCGCTAGACTGCGGTGCCACGTCTGCGGGCATCAGGAGCGCATTCCCGATGCCTGCGCGAAATGCCACGGATTGAACCTCGCTCCTGTGGGGTCTGGAACCGAGAGCCTTGAGGAGGAGCTTCCGCGCCTGATCGAAGGGGCGGTCACTTTGCGATTGGATCGCGATCAAGTCACCAGCGCCACTCGCCTGGATACGATTCTCAAGGATTTCCGCGATCGAAAGGCGAACATCCTTCTGGGAACCCAGATGCTCGTGAAAGGACACGACTTCCCCGGGGTGACTTTGGTTGTCGTGATTCTGGCTGACGCGCTTTTCAGGTGGCCGGATTTCAGGGCGCCCGAGCGCGCATACCAGACTCTCACTCAGGTTGCCGGTCGGGCGGGGCGAGCGGATCTCAGGGGGCGGGTCTTGATCCAGACTTTTAATGTCGAGCATCCGGTCATTCAGGCCATTCAGGGAAAGGTCTCCGAAGAGCAGTTCCTGGATGCCGAGCGGGAACTTCGAAAAGTACTAGGGTACCCTCCTTACGGGAGGATTGCGCGATTGCGATTCGAGCATGAGACGCGCGAGGGTGCCCAGCAGAAGGCCGCGGCTACCGCGATCTCGCTGCGGGCATTGCAGGACGAGGGAAGGATCGACATGCTGGGCCCGAGCGAAGCCTTTTTGGAGAAGGCCAAGGGCATCTTCAGGTGGGACCTCCTGATCAAGGCGAAGGAGATCCAGGAGCTCCAACGGGCGTTAATCCGGGCGAAGGAACTGTCGCTTGAGCGCAAATGGCCCTTCCTGGTGGATGTGGACCCCTATGGAATCGGATGATAGCCTGGTTCTAAGACATGGCTGATCAGGACCCCCCGAAGGGAAAAGTCGAGCGCAGCAGGCGCGAACGCCGGAACAAGATCCAGATCGCGATCGAGCAGGCGGAAGAGGAACGTCGCAAGGAGCTCTTTCGAAAGCGGCTCGAGATCGCCAACCAGGGTCTCAAGAACTTTCAAGACGGGAAAATCCAGGATGCGGTGAAGAATTTCCAACTGTATTTGAAGATCCTCGAGCAATGGAAGGGGGTCGGGGAGAACGGGCTTCTGCCCAGTCACTTCGATCGAAATAAGGAGCGAGCGGAGATCCTCCTGGTGAGCGGTGTCTATTGGGACCTGGCCAAGCTTTATGATCGGACCAAGAGTAAGGAGAAGCAGAAGGAATTCGGGATTTACCTCCAGAAGTTCGTGCTCTTCTCAAAGGGGTTCGCGCACCAGAGGCTTTCGGCCGAGACCTTGAGAAAGTACCTGACGACCGATCGAGCGATTCACCGGGACGAGTTTCGCGCGTCCTATAAGACGCTTGCTGACTACAAATGTTATGTAGCCACCTCCCTGGCGGATGTCTGCTCGCCCGAGACTCTCCCGAGGCTTCGGGATTTCAGGGACCAGGTCCTCGAGCCTAATCCCCTCGGAAGGAAGTTCGTGGATTGGTATTATCGTCACGGCGAGGCGCTCGCCGAGGCGACCAGCCGGATGCCAGATCGGGTGCGCGTGGCGCTAGGTAGAGGCCTGGATCACCTATCAGCGGTTTTGGGCCGGTTCAATGAACCCCGCGCGGGCTAGCGCTGGGAGAGAAGCCAGCAGTGGGCGCGGATCGGTGTCGCGTCAGCTGGTATGGCGCAAGCTAGTGCAGGACAGTCCCGATGCGCGAAGGGCGGAACTCCGGCAGGCTGCCCAGTGATTCGAACCAGAGCGACAGCCAGATGACCATGGCGCGGCCCTTGACATTGTTCATCGGGACGAATCCCCAAAAACGGCTGTCGTTTGAAAAATCGCGATTGTCGCCCATCACGAAGAGGCTTTCGGGCGGCACGGTGATGGGCCCGAAGGTCTCTCCAAGGAAGTTGTTCTTGTCGAGCATCATGGTGTGCGTGCCATTGAGGTTCTCGTAGAACAGCTCGAGATTGCCCTGGCTGTAGCGGTCATCATCGAGTTGCGCGAAGATCTTCTCCGCCTGGGCCGCAGGTATGGGCTCGCGCTTGATTTCCTGACCGTTGATGAACAGGGTCTTGTTCTTGATCTCGATGGTATCGCCAGGCACGCCGACGACCCGCTTGATGTAATAGTAGCTCTCGTCCTTGGGGTACACGAAAACGATGATGTCCCCACGCTTCGGAGGATCGCGCTTCACGATATAGGTCGGTTCCACCGAAAAGAGATCGGAGAACGGGACCTTGAGCCCGTATGCGAACTTGTTCACGAAGATGTGGTCGCCGATCAACAGTGTCGGGATCATGGAACCAGACGGGATCTTGAACGCCTCGACGACGCTGGATCTGATCATGAAGACCAAAAGCAGGGCTAGTGCCAGGGAATTGAGATTTTCGAGCAGCAATTTCTTTTTGTCGGGCGTCGATGAGGTTTTGTTCTCGGTATCGGCCATAGCTTTTTCACATTACTCTGAGATTGCGGCCAGGAATAGCTCAAAAACGGATTGGGGCCTCTCAAGGCCTGGCTAATTTTATCCGGGCTCGATAGTGTTAATCTACCCGAGAACGCTCTTATGAGAACGCTGGATCGATACCTTTCAGCAGCTTTTTTAAGGAATTTCCTCTTGGCCGTCCTCGGCCTGACGGCGATTTACCTGTTTCAGGCGCTGTTGGGAGAGCTCCTGGACGCGGAGTTTCCGGCGCAGCAGATTCTCTTGCACGCGCTGATGGGAGTGCCTGCGATCCTGGTCCAGATGACTCCGCCCTCGGTCCTGATCGGAACCGTCTTGACGCTCTCGGGTTTGAACAGGACGAACGAGCTCGTGGCTTGCTACTCGCTTGGCTTTGGCAAGTATCGCATCCTGATGATCCTGCTATCGATCGTGTTCATGATCTCCTGCGTGAGCCTGATCCTCCAGGATCGCATCCTGCCTCCGTTGTACAAGAAGCGCACTGCTTACTATTGGCGAGAGATGAAAAAGCGGCCGGACTTCCACCTGGATGTGCAGCAGGACAAGATCTGGTACCGCTCTAATCACCTCATCTACAACCTCCGGAGCTTTGATGCGAAGCAACGGACCATCCATGGGATGGCGATCTACACTTTCGACGAAGATTTCCACCTGATCCAAACCATCGACGCTGAGCGAGCCACCTTCACTCCTACGGGATGGCGCCTGTTGAACGGGACGGTCACCCGATTCTCTCCGGACAGCCAATTTCCGGCCATCAGTGAGTTCAAGGAGAAGGAGATGGCTCTGACGGAGACGCCCACCGACTTTCAGGAGATCGAGAAAGAGGTGGAAGGCCTGCGTCTCAAGGAGCTGAACCGCTATATCGACCGGATCCGAGCGGCGGGAGCCGATACCAAAAGCTATGAGGTGAAGTTCCATTCGAAGATCAGCCTGAGCTTCATCCCGCTAGTGATGTGTGTGCTAGGGGTACCTTTTGCCGCGAGAAATCGCAGGGAAGGAGGTCTAGCGAAGGACCTCGGACTTTGCCTCGGAGTGACCTTTTTCTATTGGCTTTTTTACTCCGTAGGGCTATCTCTGGGGACGAATGGTGCGTTGCCTCCATGGCTCGCCGCTTGGTTGCCCAGCGCTGTATTTGCAGTCTTGGCCAGCGTGCTCATCGTCCAGCAAGAAAATGGCTAAATTGAAGATTTACACATTCCCTGACATGGTCCTGGCTCAGCGGGCAAAGCCGATCGCCCGAGTGGAGAAATCCCTCTACAAGCTGGCGGACGACATGCTCGAAACCATGTACGACGCTCCAGGAATCGGTTTGGCCGCCAATCAGGTGGGGATCTTGGACCGGCTCCTGGTCATCGACACGGACTATGAAATGGAAGAGCTCCCCGAAGACGCGCCCGCTCCTCAGAGCGGGGAGGTGATCGGTGGGATGCTGATCAAGGGTAAGCAGCCCAGGATCATCATCAATCCGGAGATCATCCACCGCGAAGGGAGCATCCTGTTCAACGAGGGGTGCCTATCGGTTCCTGAGTACAACGCCGACGTGAAACGCTCCGAAAAAGTCAAAATCCAGTACCAGGACATCGATGGCCTGACCCGGACTTTGAGCGCGGAAGGACTTCTGGCCGTGGCTATTCAGCATGAGATGGATCATTTGGAGGGAAAGCTTTTCATTGAGCGCCTCAGTCCTCTCAAAAAGGAGCTGGCCAAGAAGAAGCTTCGCAAGGAGCGCGCAGAGCGGGAGGCAGAAGGGCTGTCGGGGCCTCGTTCCGACCTCGGCAAGAGGAGCAAAGGATTCTAGCGCTCACGAAATGGAGGCGAAATGAACGTCGTGTTCATGGGCACGCCGGAGTTCGCCGTGCCCGCTCTGGAAGCGATCCACGCTACGGACCGAATCTTGGCCGTGTACACTCAACCAGACCGGCCCGTGGGTCGGGGATTGGGCCTTGCCCCTCCGCCCGTGAAGAAGAAGGCGATCGAGCTCGGCCTTGAAGTTCGCCAGCCCGAAAAGCTCAGCTTGCCCGGAGAATTCGAAAAGCTCCAGGAGCTGAACCCTGACGCGATCGTGGTGGTGGCTTACGGGCAGATCCTTCGCCGAAACGTCCTGGAGTTGCCTCGCTTCGGGTGCATCAACATCCATTCCTCTCTTCTGCCTCGATGGAGAGGGGCCGCTCCTATCCAATGGGCGATCCTGAGCGGGGACGCGGAAACCGGAGTGACCACGATGCATCTGGTGGAAAAGCTCGATGCCGGGGACATACTTCTGCAGAAAAGCACTCCGATCGGCGCCGAAGATACCGCGGGCACCCTTCATGACCGACTCGCACAGATGGGCGCCGAGCTCATCGTGCCCACGCTTCGCGGGCTGGAGGACGGGACCTTGAAGGGGAACAGGCAGGACGAATCGCTGGTCACCTATGCTTCCAAGCTTTCGAAAGAGATGGAGTCGATCGATCCCATGGAGCCGGCCGAGGTCCTGGATCGCAAGATCAGGGCTCTGCATCCCTGGCCCGGCACTAGCGTCTGGGTTGCTGGAAAGGATCGGCTCAAGATCAAGAAAGCCAAAGTCCGGGGCGATATCCAGGGGCCTCCAGGCAAGCTCTTCGAACGCGCCGGGATGCTCCTGCTTGGAACCGGGCAAGGGGCCCTGGAGCTGCTCAAGGTCCAGTGGGAGGGGAAGAAAGAAGTGGATTCGGCGGGTTTCATGAATGGCCTGAAGGGCCGTGGCCAGTTGTTGCCACTTGAGGTAAGCTCGGGGCCACGATGACACAGAAACAGCGTTCCTGGGGTGACGTAAAAAACGGCCTGATCGCGCCATCGATCTTATCGGCGGACTTCGCTCATCTCGCTTCGGAGGTGAGAAGCGTCGAAGCCGGAGGCGCTGACTGGATCAACTTGGACGTGATGGATGGCCATTTCG
>CAYNDM010000008.1:7439-26098 GCA_964395265.1 uncultured Bacteriovoracaceae bacterium | reverse complement strand
AGCCTGTTGGGCAAGGCGATCCTTTACTACGATTTCCATATCAGCGGCGGCTTGGGGATGACCGGCTCCGAGTCGGGCAATTACTTCTCGCAGATGGTGGGGCTCGGCCAGCAGATCTACATTTCTCAGAGTGTGAGCCTCCGCTTGGACTGGCGGCTGATCCGCTTCCACGAGACACTCATTCACAAGAATCGCCAGGTTCGCGTGGCGAACGCCGACGGCTACTCATTCGGTGAAAATAAGAACTTCGGCAAACCCTCGGGCGATCGCGACAACTACACGAACGCGATCTTCTTCGGGGTCAACTTCTTGCTGTGAGGGGGAGTGATGTCTAGACGGCTCTCTTTCGGGATCAATCTGGGAATGTCGCTACTGGTTTTCGTTGGGGCGGCAGCTCGGGCCCAGGAGCCGGCGGTCGCGTTCTCGCGCGGCGATTTCGCCTGCACCGAAAACGAGAAATGGGAATTCAGCGCCGCGATCCCCGCCGAATGGCGCGATCAGTTCAAGAAGCTCACAGCGAAGAAGGCGTCGGCCGCCTATGGATTCACCGACAGCGTGGCGGCGCAGTCCGAGGCGAAGACCGCCGAAGCCAAGCTCTTCACTTTCTATTGGCGCTCCCGCGCGTTCTTCGAGAGAAGGCTCGTCCATCTGGCCTTGGAGGGGTTCAATGCGATCGCCTCCCAGAACGTGACCCGCGATCTTCTCGGAATCCAGACGGCCGCCCTGGATTGCCTGAACCAGATCCACTACCTTTACCCCAGTCTCCAGATGTCGCCGAAAGTCGCGGAAAATCTGCCGAACTTCGCGCGTGAATACGACTTGGCGCAGTGGCGCGGGGAAAATCAGAATGTGTTCGGGGAAGCCGCGGTCATCCTGGTCCAGAGCCTGATCGCGGAGGGCAAGCCCGCCTCGGACGCTGAACGGGCATTGGCTCTCTTTCAGAGAAACAGTCCCCAGCGGCTGCTGGCGAGAGGCCTTTGGAACGCGAAGGAGCGGAACTTCGACGATGCGATCTCGGACCTGAACTCGTTCCTGAAGGTCGATAAGCTTCCGGGCACTCTCGGGCGTTATCGGGACAAGGCCCGCCTCACCCTGGCGCGCTCCTATCATCAATCCGGCAAGTACGACGAAGCGGTTGAGCAACTCAAGCATATTTCCAATGACTCGAACTATACCGTTCGGATCCTGAACGAGCTGGCGTGGAGCTACTTGATGAAGAACAAGTACTCCGACGCGATCGGCATCGCGGTCAATCTCCAGAAAGGCGCGTTCCACAATACCTACACGCCAGAGGCCCTGGTAATCATGGCCATGGCGTTCAACGAGATCTGCCAATTCCCTTCCTCGTTCCGATCCATCCGTTTTTTCTACCGGAACTATCGAACTTCCCATGACTGGCTGACCGAGTGGTACAACAACAAGCTCAAGAAAACCCCCGGCCCGGACCTGTACAAGCTGGCCGTGAACTTCGTCGAGAGCGAGAAGACCCAGGTCCCCATGCCCGTCATGTCTGAATGGCTCCGCTCGCCGGTGTTCATCTCGCATCAGGAGGAGCTGAACCTACTGTTGGACGAGCCTTCGATCTCGCGGCAGCTCAGGGTGGAGCAGCGCAAGGAGATCCGCGAGCTGGCGAAACAGGCTCGCGAGATGACAGTGAAGATCAACAAGAAGCTCAAAGAGCACAAGGAAGAGAATGCCCGCCTGAAGAAAGAGAAGAAGCCTCCAACCCCTGTTCCGGCCGAGGTCAAGCAGCAGCTGGCCGAGGTCAAAAGGGCGAGGCATTACTTCAAGCAGTTCAAGGCCGCCATGCTGAGCTTCGACCAGATCGTGAAGAACCGCGCGAAGCTGATCGAGGCGCGGCGCAAGCAACTCCTAAGCGTCGTGGAGTGGGATCTCGCCAACCGCAACGTGCGGATGCTGTCGAGGCTTCGGGAGCTGATCGAAACCGCCTATCTGGTTCAGGTGGAGATCTACAACGGCGCGAGCGAGGACATCGTCTGGAAGAACGCTCACCCCGGCTACGAGAAATTCCTCGAGAAGATCAAGAAAGAGAACCGTCCGGACGCCGGCAAGGTCCTGGATTGGGGTTCTGTGGTCGAAGTGGGGGATCAAGGCGGGGAGATTTGGGAGGACGCGCTCGATTCGATGAAACCCAACCTCTCGAACAACTCGGAGAGCAAAGACCGATATCTGAACGTCACCTACGGCAAGAGCGATTCGCAGGACACCTCGGTCCTGAAGAAGAAGAAATAGGGGATCGCCTGCTTGATCCATGGGAGCAGTCTCCGGTAAGTTGGGCGCATGAAACGCCCGCGAACCGAGCCAGCTACGGATGCCGAACGAAAGAAACTCGCTCTTGAGCTCGCATTGGCGCGATTGAATGCCAGGGAGTATGCCTCGGGCGAAATGAAGGCCTATCTGGGGCGCAAAGGAATCCCCCAGGAAATCGTCGACGAGACCGTGAGCGAGTTGCAGCGGCAGGAGCTGATCGATGACCGCCGCTACGCTAGGATCGTGGTCCGCCACCAGGCGCTTCGAGGCAAAGGCTCCAGATACATCCAGAACAAGCTTCGCGAGAAGGGCGTGCTCATGGAGACCTCCGAGGTCTCGAGGCTGCTGCAGGAGCTGAGCCCCAGATCCGAGCTCGAATCGGCGATGGAGATCGTCGAGCGACGCTATCCGGATTTCAGAGAAGGGCAGAAAGAAGCGAATCGCGCGTTTCAAGCGCTGATCCGGCGCGGCTTCTCGTTCGAGGTGGCCAGGAAAGCGGTATTCAGCAGGACCTGAGTCCGGTCCCGTCTTTCGTGATCGTCGTTTTTCACAAGTTGTTCAGTTGAGTTCGGATTCAATTCTAAAAATAACCCAATTGAGCCTTCTGAGCTCGAGTTCGCCCAGACCGTTGAAAAGATCGGTGAATTCGCTCGTCCTGGGTTGAAATCAATCGACCCAGTAGAAAGTAAAAAAAATTTTAGAATAAGAAAATTAATTAGCAATAGCTGACTAATTCGGTAAATTAAAGAAGCGGCACGTATCGCTCATCACAAGAACATATTCGACGAAGCACGATTGGAGAAAGAATATGAATACGCCAATTCGAACATTGGCCGCGGTCGCAACGGTTTTTGCGACTTCATTGCTGACCACCGCTTGCGGATCAGGAAGCATCATTCAGGACGTCAAAGTCCGTGCATACACCGAGGGCGAGGAGCTCTACGGCGAGCTCAAGGCCCAGATCCAGTCTGGGCAGTTGCAGATCCCCTCGTTCACGCTGCCGATCTTGGATCCGCGCGATCCTTCCCAAGTCTTGGGCAGCATCGGTACCAGGCCGGTGCTGGGAGGTGGAAGCGAGCTGGAGCTCGACGTGAACGTGAGCCGCGCCGCCAAGCTCCAAGGAGCGGACGGAAGGACCCTTCCCAACGGCATCGCGATCCCCATCGGCGTCCCTGGTGATGTGCCGGTGGTCGGTCTCTCGGCCGGATCGCGATCCCGTGTTTACCTCGCCTTCGGCGAGGGAGTCGCCATGCTCGGAGTCGCAGTCACCATCCGGGAGTTCGATGGGATCGTGCAAAAGGTTCCGATTCCTTTGAACCTCTTTCCCAAATTCAAAACGAAAGAGGGAATCGAGGGAGTCGCCGGCATTTTCACCAGCCCCGTGCCCGGTGAAAGCGGTATCGCGATCTTCGCCGATGTCAGCAAGGCACTTCATCAGGATCCTGTGGGCATGGCGGATGGCCTGGCCAGGGCCTTGGGTGTTCACACTGACGACGCTCCCAAGATCAGCGGAAAGAGTCGCCTGAAGATCCGAAGCGTTCTTCCCTCGGTCGAAAACGAATCGAGAATCTACGAAGGACTCTACCGGCTTGATCGCCGTAAGAGCTCCTTGTCGATCGAATAGCCGAATGAATCGCCCGAGCGAATCGCTCGTGCGGGCCCCGGCCCATCTACTGGTGGGCTGGGGCCTCGGCTTCGCCGGGGTTCGCTCTTCTCGCGGGGTTTCTAAAGCCGGGTTTTCCGAGTATACTGGCCGAATGGGAGCTCAATGGAAACAGGCAGGACGGGTATCGAATGCTTCGAAGAAAGGGGCATTGATCAGCAAGCTCGCCAAGGAGATCACCGTGGCGGCCAAGGTCGGAGACCCCAACCCTGACAACAATCCTAGGCTACGGGCCGCGATCGAGGCGGCACGCAAGGCGTCCGTCACTCGGGATACCATCGAACGGGCGATCAAGAAAGGCGCAGGCCTCCTGGACGAGCAGGTGAATTACGAGACCGTCTTGTACGAGGGTTTTGCCCCTCATAACGTTGCCGTCATCGTGGAGTGCCTGACCGACAACCGCAATCGCACAGCTTCCGAAGTGAGACAGCTTTTCCGCAAAGGCCAGCTTGGTGCAGTCGGAAGCGTCGCCTGGATGTTCGATCGCTGGGGAGTAATCGAGGCGACTCACGCTGATTCGAGCTTGGACATCGAAACCGTCGCCATCGAGGTGGGCGCGCAGAATGTCGAGCCCCTCGAGAAAGAAGACGTGCCTGAAGGCCAGGTGGGGGCGCGCTTCTTCGCGGAGCCGACCGACCTGGATGCAGTCAGCCGCGCTCTTTCGTCCGCGGGATGGAACGTCACGTTTTCCGAGCTGAGCTACATCGCCAAGAGCTTCACCGAGATCGACGACGAAGCCAAGAAAAAGGAAGTGACCGACTTCCTGACCGCCATTGATGACCATGACGACGTCCATCGCATCTACGCGGCTTTGAAATAGCCTCGCTCAGCGGGCGGGTATTAATACAAAACTTAATGCAATGCAGTAAAACTCTGCTCGACGATCGCCGCTTCAAGTGGGGGTCGCAGGCGGAGGCTTTACATTCTTAATTGCGCTTTGCTAGGCTGGGCCTCCGCTAGGAGGACTTGATCCCGTGGGACAGGTACCTGAGAAAGCAGCTCACACGTATGGCATCGTCGGCGATGGCAAGATGGCCAGCCATATGCGCGCCTACTTCGACGCTTTGGGTGTTCGCTATTCGCACTGGGCCCGAAGCCACGGCACCTCGCCTTCGTCGTCCCTTCGGGATTGCTCGATCGTATTGCTCCTCATCTCCGATAGCGCGATCGAACCTTTCATTCGGGCGAATTCGTTTTTGCTGGGAAAAACCCTGGTCCACTTTTCAGGCAGCCTGGTGACTGCCTTCGCGGCCGGAGCTCACCCCTTGATGAGCTTCGGCCCGGAGCTGCTCACTTTGGATCGGTATCGGGGGATCCCGTTCATCTACGAACAGGGCAGGATCAATTTCAAGGCATGCTTTCCGTTCTTTTCCAATCCTGCCTATCCGATCGCTCCGCATCACAAACCGTATTACCACGCGCTTTGCGTGCTGAGCGGCAATTTCACCGTCGTCCTTTGGCGCAAGCTCTTTAAGGAGCTGACCGAGAAGATGGGCATCCCGTCCGAAGCCGCTTTGCCGTTTCTCAGGCAGGTGGCTCGCAATCTCGAAGCGGATCCGAAGACGGCCCTGACCGGGCCTTTTCAGCGCCGGGACGCGGGAACCATCCGTCGCAACCTCTCTTCGCTTTCGGGCGATCCTTTCGAGCCCGTTTATCGGGCCTTTGCTCAGCTCATGATGCCGGAGGCGCTTCATGACGACCGAGAGCTCCCACCGCCTCCCACGGAGGCCGTTCAATGAATGTCCATGATTTCGGAAAAATGAAAGCCGAGGGCAGGAAGATCTCGATGGTCACTTGCTACGACTACACGCTCGCGAGGATCGTCGATCGCTCGGAGGTCGATTGCGTCCTCGTCGGTGACAGCGTTTCGATGGTGGTGCACGGCTTTCCTTCGACAGTACATGCCAGCACGCCGATGATGGCCGCGCATCTGGCCGCCGTGTCGCGCGGGGCTCCAAGCAAGTTCATCATAGGAGACATGCCTTTTCTCTCCTATCGAAAGGGGCCAGCCGAGGCGTTGGAGTGCGTGGACCAGCTGATGAAGGCAGGTGCTCAGGCAGTCAAGCTCGAAGGCGTGCGAGGCCATGAGGAGATCGTCAGCCGGATCGTGGGATCTGGGGTCCCGGTCATGGGCCATATCGGTTTGACTCCCCAATCCGTCCACGGCCTGGGAGGTTTCAGGGTGCAGGGAAGGGACGAGACCGCGGCGCGGGAGCTGAAGGAGCAGGCCTTGTTTCTCGAGAAGCTCGGCTGCTTCTCGATCGTCCTCGAGTGCGTGCCGAGCGCGCTTGGCGCCGAGATCACCCGAAGCCTCAGGATCCCAACCATCGGGATCGGGGCGGGAGAGGCGACGGATGGCCAGGTCCTGGTTCTTCACGACATGCTCGGACTCAACACGGATTTCAAGCCCAAGTTCGTTCGTCGCTTCATGGAGGGGCATGACGGCGTGCTCGAGGCGCTCAACGCCTATCATTCGGCGACCGTCGAAGGGTCGTTTCCCAAAGCGGAGGAAAGTTACACATGACTCGTGTATTCAAGAACGTCGAGGAGTGGCGCGAGTTCCGCGGATCTCGGAGTCTCCGAGGCAAGAGCCTGGGATTCGTACCAACGATGGGAGCGCTTCACCGCGGGCACGTCTCGCTTTTCGAAGCGGCAAGAAGGGAGAACGACCGGGTCGTCGCGAGCCTTTTCGTCAATCCCACGCAGTTCAACGATCCCACCGATCTCGAGCGTTACCCGCGAACCTTTGACCAGGACCTCGAAAAGCTCGAAGCTGCCGGAGTCGACTACCTGATCGCTCCGTCTCCCGAGCAGATGTATCAGGACGGCTATCGCTACCAGGTCAGCGAAAACCGGCTGAGCCGGGAGCTTTGCGGTGCGCACCGACCCGGGCACTTCGACGGCGTCCTGACCGTCGTGCTGAAGCTCCTGAATCTTGCCCGCGCGGATCGCGCCTATTTCGGAGAGAAGGATTACCAGCAGTACCTCCTGATCCGGGGAATGGCCGAGGCTTTCTTTTTGCCCACTCAGATCATCTCGTGTCCCACGATCCGCGAGGAGGACGGCTTGGCGATGAGCTCCCGTAACGCCCTTCTGACTCCGGAGCAACGGGAGCTCGCCGCGGAGTTCGCCCAGCGCTTCGCCAGGAGCACGGATCTCGACGGGCTGAGAGCGGAGCTCCGTTCGCTCGGCCTGCAGGTCGACTATCTGGAGCAGCGACAGAATCGCAGGTACGCGGCCGTGCGGCTGGGCGGCGTTCGCCTGATCGACAACTACGCCGTGCAGGGCAGCGACTCATGAAGGCCAAGATCCTGTTCCAAATGAGCGGATCGATCGCGTGCTACAAGGCCTGCATGGTGGTGTCGCGGCTGGTTCAGGAGGGGTTCGAGGTTCAGGTGCTCTGCACCCCGAACGCGCTCAAGTTCATCGGCGCCGCCACGCTCGAAGGGCTCACGGGAAGGCCGGTTTTCAACGATGCCTTTGAGCCGGGCCGAATGATGGATCATATCCACCTCGCCAAATGGGCCGATCTGGCGATCCTGGCGCCCGCGACCGCCCAGTCGATCAATCGTCTGGCGCAGGGAGCGGGAGAAGAGCCTCTCGGCAGCGTCTTTCTCGCATACGATCTCAAGAAGCCTTTTCTGATCGCTCCCTCCATGAACCAGGAGATGTACGCTCACCCTGCGATTCAGTCCTCGATTCGGCGGTTGATGGATTGGGGAGTGCGGATCCTCGAGCCCGGTATCGGCAGGCAAGCCTGCGGAGACGTCGGTCCGGGCAGGTTGATGGAGCCAAACGAGCTTTTTGACGAGATCCGGCGAGCGCTCTCTGAAAGGAATTGAGGCATGAGGGTCTTGGTCACATCCGGGGCCACGCGCGAGCCCATCGACAGCGTGCGCTTCATCAGCAACATCAGCTCGGGCAAGACGGGCGCGATACTGGCCGAGGAGTTCACGAACTTCGGTCACGAGGTCACTTATCTGCATGGTCAAGGCGCGGTTCGACCTCAGGCCCGGGTCGAGCTGCGGTCTTTCGGCTCCTTCGTCAGCCTTGATGCGGCGCTAAGGATCGCGCTGGGAGAAAGCCGATACCATGCCGTAGTTCACCTGGCCGCAGTGAGCGATTATTCGGTCGCCGAAATCGATTCGTCAGACGGACCGCTTCCGGCCGGACAGGAGGCTAAGCTCAGCTCGGACCCCGAGACGATGACCTTGCGGCTGAAGCGGAATCCAAAGATCGTGCATCGCCTGCCCGATTACTCGAAAACGCGTTTTTTCCTCGCGGCCTTCAAGTTGACCCATGGGGCGGGACAAGCCGAGAGAGAGGCCGCAGTGGGGCGCCTCCTTGAGAATCCCGGGATCCATTGCGTGGCTCAGAACGATTTGAGCGAGATCCGGGGCGATCTGCATCCGTTCACGCTTTACTCTCGGGGAGAGGGCCCCATCGCGATGGATTCGGTCGCGACCCTCGCGCGCAATCTGGATGAAAGAATGAGGAGATTCCATGCTGCTGACGCTTGATGTGGGAAACAGTCAGATTTACGGCGGCGCCTTCGATGAGCAGGGCGTCCTGAAGCTCCAGTTTCGCAAGAGCTCCAAGCAAGGAGTCTCCTCGGACGAGATGGGGCTTTTTCTCCGGTCGATCCTTCGGGAAAACGACATCGATCCCAAACGAATCCGCAAGATCGCGCTTTGCTCGGTCGTCCCGGATGTCGTTCATTCGATCAAGAACGCGTGCTTGAAGTATTTCGACATCTCGCCATTCATCCTTCAGGCAGGGACTCGGACCGGGCTCAAGATCAAATACCGGAATCCCGTGGAAGTGGGTGCCGATCGGATCGCCAACGCGATCGCGGCGGTCGAGCTCTTCCCGGACCGGAATCTGATCGTGGCGGACTTCGGCACCGCGACCACCTACTGCGTGATCACGGCTCAAAAGGAGTATCTGGGGGGCCTGATTCTTCCTGGCTTCAGGATCTCCATGGAAGCGCTTGAATCCAAGACCGCGAAGCTCCCCACGGTCGAGATCGTCACCCCTCGCGAGCTCGTGGGCAGGGGAACGGTCGAGAGCATCCAGTCGGGGCTGTATTATGGAAATCTCTTTGCGATTCGAGGGATTACCGCTCGAATCAAAGAGGAGTATTTCAAAAGTGAATCTTGCGTGGTGATCGGGACTGGTGGATTTGCCCGCCTCCTGGAGCAGGAAGGGGTTTTCGATGCCCTGGTTCCTGAGCTGGTTTTGAAGGGACTTTACCGCGCTCTCGAGCTGAACTAGGGGACTATTAAAGAAGAGCTAACAATTCCTGAGTTCCACTTTTGCACGGTTCGTCATAAATATGGCTACCGGGGGTGCATTCGCATGTCGAACCGGATCCTAATTTTTGCCGCTCTGGGTCTTTTTATTGCTCCATCTCTCTGGGCTCAGGAAACTCTTGGAAAAACCAGATGTGTTGCAGAGGATTGGGAAGGCGTGGATTCCCTTCCCGCCGAAGTGGTTCACACGATCGATGGGGATACCGTTCGAATCACCGCCCGCTCCAAGATCTACAATCTCAGATTCCTGAACATCGATACGCCCGAAACCAATTTCCAGGGGAATTCGCAGGGCCATTGGGCCGAAAAAGCTTCGGCTCGTCTTGCGGAGCTCTTGCCCGCGGGGAGCCCGATCACTGTCCAATTGGGCATCGAGAAATGCGATCACTACGGTCGCATGCTGGGCGTGGTCTTTCGCAATGGCAGGAACATCAACAAGCAGATGCTGAGCGAAGGCCTGGCCGTGAACTACTGTATCTGGCCGAACATCGACTGCGAGGATCTGGCGGTCATCACTGGCCGGAATATCCAACGCCATGTGGGGATTTACTCGGATTCTTCGGTCGAGCTTCCCTACGAATGGCGGAGGCAGATGAGCAACCGACCCCATGAGAAATTCGTGGGGAATATCTTCACCCGTGAAGTCTATCGTCCCGGCTCGTACGACCAGGTAGCGGTCGGGGAGCGAGTCTTTTTCTTGCGGGAAAGCGATATCCAGGCGCCGTTCTTCCTGGTGGATTGATCGCGAGATCTTGACCACGACGACAAGCGAAACATGGATCATCGATGAGGTTGTCGGGCCGAGAGACGGCAGGAGTTGCTCGTTTAGTGAGAGGTAATGACCGCCTCGTCGTAATCGCCATGAGCATCCTCGACGCGAATCACGGTTGTGTCCGCTTGCCGAGGGACGAAAAGCCCGTTCGGATAAATGGATCCCGTGCCGCTCAGAATGGAGAACGTGTATGGAGCGGTGCCATGGCTCGCCGTCAATTGCACCGAAGCATAGAGCGAGAGGATCTCGGATTCTGAGAGGACTCGCGCGGTCCCGCTTCCTCCCGTCACAAGGATCCGCCCGTCGAGCAGGGGTTCGACCGTATGGTATACACGCGGATAATTCAGGCTTCCCGCGGGAGACCATGTGTCCGTCTCGGGATCATACAGCTCTGCCTGTGAAACATAAGTCGAACCGTAGCCACCGATGACGATCACTCGTCCGTCCCCGAGCAGGCTTGCCTGGTGGTATCGCCTGGCTTGCGATAGTGGCGCGGCCGGGGACCAGGTGTCTGTCGCAGGATCGTAGATTTCGACGCTTGCGAGCACTGTCCCGTTATAACCACCCGCGACGAGCACGCGTCCGTCGAGAAGCCGGGTTGCCGTGTGATAGGATCTGCTCTCAGTCAATGAGGAAGCTGAAGACCAGACACCCGTGCTTGGATCAAAGAGCTCGACGGAGGAGAGATCGGTCGACGCGCCATAGCCCCCGACGACCATCACTTTTCCGTTGCTCAGCGTCAAAGCTATGGAGCTATAACGAGCCTCCGACAGGCTTCCGGTGGCGGACCAGGAGCTTGAAGCCGGGTCGTAGATTTCGGCGGAACTGAGGTAACCTCCATTGTAGCCGCCTATGACGAGCACTCTCCCGTCCGACAGGGTTGCCGAGGAGTGCTGTCCCCTCGCGGTGGCCATCGAGTCCGTGACGTTCCACTGCCCGGTCTGGGGGTCGTAGATTTCGGCACTGCTGAGTTGAGTGCCGTAGGCGACGCCTCCTGCCGCGAGCACCGTTCCGTCAGGGAGGCGATCCATGGTGAAGTAGGTTCGAGCCGTGGAAAGAGCCGCGATGGGTTGCCATTCATCTGACCGGGCGTCGAAGATCGCGGCGCTCGAAAGACCCAGGTTTCCTTCCCTCCCTCCAGCCGCCAGGACGTTCCCGTCTTCCAGCAGGACGGAACAATGGTTGGAGCGGGGGTCGTTGCTTGCCAGGGTCCTGCTCCATGAGGCGGCGACTGGGTCGTAAATCTCGAAAAAGGAGTGATAGCCTCCTGGCATTCCTCCAGACACGAGGACTTTGCCGTCGCTGAGTAGCGCATGGGTAGGGATGTATTTCTCGGTAGCCATGCTCCCTGCGGAACTCCATGTCCCGGTGTTTGGGTCGAATATCTCCGCGCTTGCTTCTGAGCTTCCCCCAAAGGCTAGAACTCTTCCATCCAATAAGAGTTGAGAGCCGTGGTTGGATCGTCCAGTCAAGAGGGATCCTGTCGCGGTCCATGTTCCAGTGGCGGGTGAATAGATCGCCGAACTTGCCAGCAACCCTGCCCCCCAGCCGCCGGTCACTAGAACCTTCCCATTGCTCAGGAGCGCGGAAGTATGGTCGGCGCGTGTGGCAGGCATGGATCCTGTCGCGGTCCATACGCCGGTGGTTGGATCATAGAGTTCCGCCGTGGAGCGATAGCCGCTGATCGCGCTCGTCTTGCCTCCGGCTACCAGAACGAGGCCTGAGGCGAGAACGTTGGCAGTAAAGCTCATGCGAGTCGCGGTCATGGACCCGGTCGTGCTCCATAGCCCGGTGTCCGGATCGTAGATTTCCGCGCTCGAGATCGATCCTGAACCTGAGTAGCCCCCCATGACGAGTACTCGACCGTCATTCAGCAACACAGCTCGATGCTCATATCGTGCGGTCGTCAGCGTGCCCGCGGCGCTCCAGGTTTCGGTCGCGGGATCATAGATCTCCGCCGAAGCGATTGTTGAAGCGGTTGAGCTTCCGCTCAGCCCCCCGGTGACCAGCACTCGCCCGTCGGGGAGCAAAGTCGCTTCATGGGCTTTTCTTGCGGTCAAAAGCGAGCCAGTCGACGAGAACTTCCGGGAAGTTGGATCGAAAATCTCGACTTTATCGGTTATGCTTCCTCCTGCGTTGCCTCCCACGATCAAGACTCTCCCGTCATTGAGCGTCGTCAACGTGTGGTCATTGCGGGAGTACTCCAGTGCAAAGTCCTCGGTCGTGTGAGTGAACGTATAGCTGGCAAAGAGAGACTTGGACTTGGGTGATATCTCAAGTCTGGCGGCAAGCTCCGTGTTGGTGGGTTTGGGGCCAACGATGATGACCTTGCAACTTGCCAATAGGAGTGGGGCTCCCATGATGAATACCAAGCAGACGTACCGCAACATCAAGGAAATTATCGCTGAATTTCATAAATAAAAAATGTGTCAAGAACGCCATACGAGCGTTGATCGCGAAAATTGCACGGTTTCAATAGGGTAGAGCGTTTTGAGCTAGCTCGGTTTCGGACGTCGTTTTTCAGGAGCTGGGGTTAGCGCAGAGCTCTAGCGCTCAAGCCCGCTTCGCCCAGTTGATCTTGTCGATCTGCTCGTTGAGTGTCCAATAGTCGTAGAGATATCCCAGAAGGAAGAGCCCGCCGGTGAAGAAGTAAATCAGGCCGGTAAGCCACTTGCCCATGTAAAAGCGATGGGCGCCGAAAATTCCCAGGAAGGTGAGGAGAATCCAGGCCACCGTGTAGCTGAGCGCGCCTTCGCGGTAAGTGGCGTCCGCATCGCGCTCCATCGACGGCATGAGAATGAGGTCGATGATCCAGCCGATTCCCAGCAGCCCGAACGTGAAGAACCAGATCGTCCCGCTGACGGGCTTTCCATAATAGAAGCGATGAGCTCCCATGAATCCGAAAATCCAGAGGAGATAACCTAATCCCAGGCTATGGGAGTCGCTTTTAACCAGCGCGTTAGTGGTGCTCATGACCTTTCTTTAACACATCGCCATTTTCGTGGCGACTCGGTTCGAGAACTGAGGCGTGCGGTCTTCCCTTTAGATTCGGCGGCTTGACGCGCTCGAGCGGTTTTGAATCTGAGGCCGTCGGTCGAGTTCAAAAGAGTCGGATTTCATTTTTTTCGACTTACGCAAAACTTACGCATAAAATGAATTCTAGCCCGATGAGCACGCTGAGAGATCCCGCATCCCCAACCGAGAAGCTCGCGGCCTTGCGCGAGATGCTCAGAGCCGCGGAGGGCGAGGCGAGCTCGCGGAAAGAGATCTTCCCGTTCTCCTTCGGGGGCGACGCCTGGGGAGTCGAGTTCCTGTCCTTGCGGAATCCTTCGTTTCGAAACGGGATTCCACAGGGCGCGCTCACGGCGATCGTCTCTCCCGCGGGCGGCGGAAAGAGCGAGTTGGTCTTTCAGTTCCTCGGGGAGAATCCCCGGCTTCGCGTGGCTTGGATCGAAGAGGAGCTTACGCTCTATCCCTGCGCGCTCGAGCGTTTCGACGTGGGGCTCGAGCGAGTGCTTCTGATCGAGGCCGCGCAAGAGGGGCTTTGGTGCGCGCATCAGGTGCTTCGCAGTCAGCTCTTCGAGGTGGTGGTCCTGATGCTGCGGCAGCTCGAGGAAATGGACCTCCGACGGCTTCAGCTGGCCGCGGAGAAATCAGGAGCTGCTCTGATTTTGCTGCGAGAGACGCCGATCGTGCGTGGAGCCTGGGCGATCCATCTGCGCTTGCGCGTGAGGCGTATGGCCCTATTGGGGAGCGCTGATGATGATGCGAGAGGAGGCGTGTCTCATGTAACATGAAGTACAAAGAGCTGAAGCACGGCGAGAAGAACCACGACGAGAAGAGCCACGACGAGAAGAGCCACGCGTCCGTGATTCGAGAAAGAAGCGATACGCCTGTATCTGGTTCGAGAGCTTGAGGGATCGGGAGCGAGCGCTGCGAAAGCTCGCTGAGGCCTGCTTTCGATTCTCGCCGCAGATCGCGCTGCGCGAGAACGAGGCGATCTGCCTTGAGATCGGCGGCAGCCGGAGGATCTTCACGGAGTCCAGCCTGAGAGCCAGGCTGCAGGCGATCCTGTTGAGGTTTGAGTGCCGGGCTCGGGTCGTTTTTGCTGATGATGTCTGCGAGGCGATCGCGCTTGCGCGGTACGGATGCTCCTCCTCGGGAGAGCTTCCGCTCAAAGCACTCTACGAATACGCAAGTCCGTTCTCGAATGATCCCGAAACGGGCAAGCGAGTCCAATTCGCGATGAAGCAGCTGGAGCGTCTCGGAATCAAGAGCTTGGAGGAGTTCCGCAAGCTTCCGCTCGAGACGCTAGCCTCGCGTTTTGGGAAGGAAGTCAGCGAGGCGGCCCGTTGGCTGAGCGAAGGCCGGGACCCTGCCTGGCCGGGCTTCAGGCCGCTCGAAGAGATCGAGGAAGAGGCCGATCTTTGTGACTGCGAAACGCGAAGCGCATGCGCGGACGTGGAGTCGATGGTGTTTCCGCTCAAGTCGCTTCTGGACCGGGTGACCGCCCGGCTTCATGCGCGCGGCGAGCGCCTGATGGCGCTTGAGCTGGAACTCAAGCTCGAGGATCGCTCGACCCGGAGCTGGGAGCTCCGCTTTTCGTCTCCTCAGGGAGCGACGCTCGCCATTCTGACGATTCTGCAGGATCGCCTGCGCTTTGAACTAGGAACACGCCTTTTGGCGCGGCCCGTGACGCAGATTCGGGTTCGAGTGCTGGAGGCCGTGCCAGGGAGAGGGGCTCAGCGTGATTTCTTTTGCAGGCGCGATGAGCAGAAAGATTCCTGGGATGCGCTTTTTGGAAGGCTTTCACAGAAGTTGGGCACGGATCGGGTTTTCGTCGCCGCTCCGGTCGGGCGGCATCTTCCCGAAGGAGCGTGGAGCCGGGAGGGACGCTTCGTCGTAGAGCTCGAGTCTTTGCCTGAAGGCTCTGGTGTTCGGTCCGGGGCTTCGCCCGCGCATCCTGGTCGTCCTATTCGCCTTACTCGCTCTATGTATCCTGACCGTCCAGTTCTTCCGGATCGCCCCGCGCGAGTGCTGAAATCGCCCGTGCCGCTCAATCAGGTTCAACGCTTTTTGATCCAGCGTTCCGCTCGCCTGGGGACGTGGACCTGGGAGGTCGTGGAGTGGGTGGGCCCGGAGCGGATCTCAGGGGAGTGGTGGAGCGAAGGCTTCGATCGGGACTATTACCGGGTTGTCACTTCCAGCGGAGAGCAGCTCTGGGTTTTCGCTGCTGACGATTCGCTTTATCTACACGGTTTTTTTGATTGAGCGATGGCGCCTCAATAGCCCTCAGAGGCGCCTCAATAGCTTATCGAAAGATGAGCGCAAGCCATGGGTCTCGGGAGCGGTGCTGACGGAAAATGGACTACGCCGAGCTGATCTGCCGAACGAATTACTCCTTTCTGCATGGGGCATCCCGGCCCGGCGAGTTGGTCTCGCGCGCGGCTGAGCTGGGCTATCGCGCTTTGGCCATCACGGATGTGAACGGCGTTTACGGAATGCCTAAGGCCTATCACGCGTCCAAGAATCACCCCGGCCTGAAGCTGATCGTGGGCGCGGAGCTGACTCTCGACGAAAGACCTCCTCTCATCCTGTTGGCCAGGGATCGCGCGGCTTATGGGCTTCTTTGTCGAATGATCACGGCAAGCCATCAGGAAAAGCCCAAGGGAAAGGCTTCGCTCTCCTGGCCGGAATTTCTGCGCCTGATGAGTGGGGCGGAATGCAGCTGGCCGCATGCCGCGCAAGGCCTGGTGGCTCTGCCCAGGTGGGGCCTGGAGGATTTCTCCCGCGAGGCTTTTGGCGAGCTGAAGGAGCTCTTCGGGGATCGCGTCCTGCTTCCGATTTGCCGGTTCCTGGACGGTCTTGACTCTAAGCGGATCGAGACCGCGCTCCAGCTCAGCCGGCGTTATGGCATCCGGCTTCTGGCCAGTAATGACGTTCATTATCATGTGAAGGAAAGGCGCAAGCTTCAGGACGTGCTCGCGGCGATCCGCCATGGGGTGACGATCGAGGAACTCGGTCTGCGCGGATTTTCGAACGCCGAGCGCTATCTCAAATCGCCTCGCAAGATGAGCATGCTCTTCAAGGATCTTCCGGACGCGCTTCGCGCCAGCTGCGACGTGGCCGAGAGCTGCGTTTTCTCGCCGGGCGAACTTCGATATCGCTATCCGTCCGAGTGGATTCCCGCCGGTGAGAGCGCGCAAAGTTACCTCACCCATCTGGTCTGGAAGGGGGCGCGCGTTCGCTACGGCGACGATGTTCCCGCGGACGTCCGGCGCCAGATCGAGCATGAGCTCAAGCTCGTCGAGCAGCTTCAGTTCGCTGATTACTTCCTGACGATCTGGGAGATCGTCGAGTACGCGCGCGGGCGGCGCATCCTTTGTCAGGGGAGGGGCTCCGCCGCCAACTCGGTGATCTGCTATTGCCTGGGCATTACGGCGATCGATCCCGTTCGGATGAACCTGCTCTTTGAGCGCTTTTTGTCGGCGGAGCGGGGTGAGCCACCGGACATCGACGTGGATTTCGAGCATGAGCGCCGCGAGGAAGTCATCCAGCACGTCTATGAGAAGTACGGCCGGCATCGCGCCGGCATGGTCGCGGCGGTCGTGTCTTACCGAAGCCGGCTCGCCGCTCGCGAAGTGAGCAAGGTGCTGGGACGCGAGTGCCCGGAGCTCGAAGAAGAGCTCTACGGGTTTCCCAGGCATCTTTCGATCCACTCGGGAGGCTTCACACTCTCGGCCGATCCGCTGATCGAGACCGTGCCGATCGGGCCCGCGCGAATGGACGGGCGCACCATCGTCCAATGGGACAAGGATGACCTCGAGTCGCTGGGCCTGATCAAGGTCGATTTGCTTTCGCTCGGCATGCTGAGCGCCCTTCGCAAGACGCTCGATCAGGTGGGGCTTGAGCTCTATCGGGTTCCGGCCGAGGATCGCGCGACCTACGAGATGATCCAGCGCGCGGACACGGTCGGGGTTTTTCAGATCGAATCGCGCGCCCAGATGAGCATGCTGCCCAGGCTCAAGCCCAATTGCTTCTACGATCTGGTGATCCAGGTGGCGATCGTCCGGCCGGGGCCGATCGTGGGCGAGATGGTGCATCCGTACCTGCGAAGACGGAAGGGGCAGGAACCCGTGGATTATCCCCATCCCAAACTCAGGCCGATCCTGGAGAAGACTTTGGGCGTGCCGCTTTTTCAAGAGCAGGTCATGAAGATGGCGATCGATCTGGCGGGGTTCACGCCTGGAGAGGCGGACGAGCTCCGGCGCGCGATCGCGGCCTGGCGCTCGACGGGCTCGATCGAGCGGATGGGACGAAGGCTGATGAAAGGGCTCTTGGCCGCCGGGCTTCCTGAGGAGTTCGTCGAACGCATCTTCAGGCAGATCCACGGTTTCGCGGAGTATGGCTTTCCTGAGTCCCATGCCGCGTCTTTCGCGTTGCTCGCTTACGTTTCGGCGTATCTGAAGCGCCATTACCCGGCGCAGTTCACTTGCGCTCTCATCAATTCGCAGCCCATGGGCTTTTATCTGAACCATTCCTTGGTGGACGATGCCAAGCGCCACGGCGTTCGAGTCCTGCCCGTTCATCCCAATCGTTCGGACTGGGACTGCGCGATCGAAGACGGGGCTTTGCGCCTGGGGTGGCGGGTCGTGAACGGAATGGGGGAGAGCTTGGCGCGCGAGCTGGTCGAGGAGCGCGAGACACGAGGCGTGTTCGTGAATCTTCAGGATTTCCTCTCGCGCACGCGCCTTCGCCGAGAGACGCTCTTTGGCAGATCCTGGCATACGAGTCACTCTATCAGCTGAACTCGAAGGAATGGCAGGCCAGGCGCTTGGGTGGCGCTCCTGGTTTGCAGCTGAGCCTTTTCGCGTCAACCGAGTTCGCGCATTTGGCAGAAGAGAGGGAATGCTCCAGTGTGAGCGGAGCGGGGATAGGCATGCGCGCTTCGCTTTTCGATCCATTGAGTCCGTACGAGCAGGTACGGCAGGATTATGCGTCTTATGGCTTGTCTGTGCGTGGGCATCCCATGGAATTTCTCAGGAAGAGAGTCGCGTTGAGGCAAAGGACCCTGGCGCAAACGACCTCGGCCCGAGTGAAGCGACTGAACCGTGGGAGCCTTGCTTCGATCACCGGTCTTGTGATCGTGCGCCAGCGACCTCCCACCGCCAAGGGCACTTGTTTCGCGACGCTCGAGGATGAGGATGGATTTCTGGATTTGATTCTGCATAAGGCGGTTTTCGAGCGGTACGAGGCGGTGTTTTTGGGGAATTCGTTTCTGATCGTGACAGGGATCGTCCAGAAGGAGGGGCATGCAGCGAGCCTTCTGGTGAAGAAGCTGGAGGCTCTCTGGCCCGCGTCTTCCGAGGAAGAAGAGGTGCAGGTGAGGCGGGGGAAGTTTTTCAGCTGAAAAGCGACCCGTGAGAAGCGACTCGTCTCAGAGCTTAGCGTTCAGAACTCAGAACTCAGAACTCTGACCTCAGGCCGCGGCGCGGCTCGATTCGGCGGCCAGATGCCTCAGAAACCAATCTGCAGCCAGGGAGGAAACCTGCTCCAAAGTCCCCGGCTCCTCAAAGAGATGGGTCGCTCCAGGAACCAAGACCAGTTCACAGGTTCCGTTCGCCTCACGCATTCTCTGAAG
>CAYNDM010000008.1:4729-7429 GCA_964395265.1 uncultured Bacteriovoracaceae bacterium | reverse complement strand
GCGATCTTTCGCGAGGTCAGGACGTCCCCCACGTGATACGACAGCCGTGATTTCTTCTCCTAGCGCCGCGGCAGCGAGAAGCGCGGCGCCTGCGCCCGTGCTGGCTCCGAAAAGGCCGACATTGAGATCTCTGGTGTACCAGTCCTGATTCCTGCACCATCGCACGCAAAGAGCGAGGCGGCTCGCCAGCAGCGGGATATTAAAGACGTTGGCGCGGTCATCGGCTTCTGCCGGCGTGAGCAGATCGAAAAGCAGGGTGCCTAGCCCCTTCTCGTTGAGCGCGTGAGCCACCTTCCGATTTCTGGGGCTGAAGCGGCTGCTGCCGCTTCCGTGCGCGAAGATCACCAGGCCCTTTGCAGACGAGGGGAGAGACAGGTCGCCTTCCAGAAGGACGTCTTCCATCTCGATCGTAACTCCCTCGGCGCGGGCTGATGTCGCCCCGGTCCCGGCGTTAGCTTCAGTCTCGGCTTTGGCCGTCGCCC
Source organism: uncultured Bacteriovoracaceae bacterium (assembly GCA_964395265.1). Classification (GTDB taxonomy): domain Bacteria; phylum Bdellovibrionota; class UBA1018; order UBA1018; family UBA1018; genus CAYNDM01. Next base: position 6,947 of record CAYNDM010000008.1, on the reverse strand, counting down.
CTGCTTCGACTCCTGAGGCGGCGCTGGGGCGCGCGGCCGCTTTCGCCTCGTTTTCCCTGTGTTCGCGCGCCTGTCTCAAGAGGCGGATCACCTCAGCGTCGTCGATCTGCGAAAAATCATCGTACCAGGTGCCCACTGCCGTGAATCGTTGAGGTTGGCTCAGGCAAATCAGGTGGTCCACCTCGCGTCTGAGAAGTTGAGCGCTGTCCGGAGCGCTCACCGGAACTGCGAGGATGATCTCGTGCGCTCCGTGCGAACGCAGGTAACGAGCTGCGGTAATGGCCGTCCCCCCGGTCGCAAGCCCGTCATCGACGAGGATGATCGATCGACCGCGAAGAGACGGAAGCGGCCTGCCCTCGCGGTATTTATTGGCGCGACGTCGAACCTCCTCGCGTTCCTGTTCGATGATTTCGTCGAGCTCGTTCTGGGTGATGCCCAGCACGGCGACGGTCCGTCGGTCGATCCAGGACACGTCATCCTCAGTGATGGCCCCCACGCCAAACTCGGGATTGCTTGGCGCTCCGATCTTTCTGACGGATAAGATGTCCAAAGGCGCCTTGAGCATCTCCGCGATCGGGTAAGCGACAGGGATGCCCCCTCGGGGCAGGGCCAGGACGAGAGGATTCTTGAGTGGACGGCCTTTCAATGCAGCGGCCAACTTCTGGCCCGCGTCTTCACGATCCCGAAATCTCATGCGCATCTCTCCGAATGACTGAGTTGATTGACGAGAGAGAGGATTTGCAGGCGCCGAGCCATGCGAGACTGCGGAAGATGAGAAAGACGCAAAAAAGTGCCTCGCTCTTTTTCAAAAGGAGCCCGACGTCCTATTCGAGACGCGGCTCTTTCTCGGCATTGCCTACTTTTCAAAGCCAGCCATTTTCTCAGGACTGGCTATTTCTCAGGGCTGACCTTTCTCAAGAGCGACTATTTCTCAGGAATAGTCGGCCAGGGCGCCCCATAGACACGCGAAATATAGTCGTAAAGGAGCTTAGGCTGCCGGTTCGCGTCCACGAGGCCCTTCAGGTTCATCTGCGGGACGGGGTGGGGTTTTCCCGTGCTAGGCGTCCACTCGTAGCGGAAATCCGCGAATACCCAGGGCATGACCCCCCGGATGAATGGCAGGCGGCCGAATTGTTCCAGATGCTGTTTGTGGAACCAGACCTGATACTCCTCCGTATAAGAGTGGTTTTTGGTCTTTTCCTCGCCCGGCTTCCCATTCAGGTGTCTGCCGCGAAGCGCGTCCGCCCCGTACTCGCTGATGAAGAACGTCTTTTTCGGGAATCGCCTCTGGCGCCTCTTCAGGTGCGCTTCAACCGTCGTAGTTTTCTTGATGTACCAACCGAAGTACTGATTGATGCCGATCACGTCCACGATCTGGGATGACACGTCCATGAGAGATAGGTAGGGAATCGTGACGTTCGCCACCATGACGGGGCGATGAGGATCAAATTTTTTCGCGGTCTTATAGAGGATTCGAATGAACTCCTCTGAAGTGGGGGCGAAATGCCAGATCTCGTTCGCGATGCTCCACATCACGATGCCCGGCCTGTTGTAGTCCCGCACGATCATCGCTTGAAGCGAACGCTTGGAGAGATCCTGCAGCCTCTTGTCACTGAGCTGCTGCCAATCCAGCTGGTAAACGGGGATCTCCTCGGCGATCATCAGCCCCGCGTTCTCCAGCGCCACCAGGCTCCTCACGTCGTTCGGATAGTGTCCCGGACGAACGAAATCCGCGTGAAGGCCCCGAATCAGCTCGACGTCCCTCTGCATGACACCTTCGTCGTAGGTGTTCCCGTGGACAGGGTGATCCTCGTGGCGGTTCATCCCGCGCAGGAACCGGTCTTGCCCGTTGAGGAAGAACTTTCCGTCGCGCGCTTCGAAGAGCTTGAAAGAGAAGTCGTAAGCGCTGGATTCCCTTTTGCCTCGCGCATCGGTGAGGTCGAGATGAAAGCGATAGCGGTTCTCGGGCTGTTCCGGAGACCAAAGCCGAGGATCGCTCAGCGTCGCCGAGAGCTGAAGCGGTTTTCGTCCCGATGCCCGGCGCTCGATCGGGTCGAACTGATGGACTTTCACGCCATTCAATGTGACCCATGCGTCGATGCGATAACCTCTCGCGCGTTCTCTCCCCCGGAGGCTCCTAGAAGTTTCGACGAAGAGATCGGCTGTCAGTTCGCCTGAAGGCAGAGCCGTGATTCGGGCCTTGGCGACGTAAGTCGCC
>CAYNDM010000008.1:0-4719 GCA_964395265.1 uncultured Bacteriovoracaceae bacterium | reverse complement strand
CCTCTAGGTAAACCGGGCGAATCAACCCGCCATAAGGCCACCAGCCATGATTGCCTTGATTCGCGATCGTATCGCAGGGAAGGGTATCCCGACGGATGCGGTTATCGATCCGGACGACTAGGAGGTTCGGGGCTCCGGGAGGATTCAGAACCGAGGTCACGTCATACCCGAACGGAAGGTAAGGAAGATCGAACGAGCCCAACTCCTTTCCGTTCAGCCATACGCGCGCTTCGCGAAAAATGCCTTCGAACTTGAGCCGGACCAGCTCGTCTTGTGGAGTATAGGTGAAAGTGCGGGCATACCATCCGACCGTCTCCCGGTGATAACCCCCCTCCACGCTGAGATCCCAGGAGGCAGGGACCGATGCTTGAGTCCACTCCGAAGCATCGAAACGGTCGGGATCGAACCACGCCCGTTTGACGCCTTCTCCTTTCTCATCGAAGCGAAAATGCCATTGACCATCCAGTGAGGTGCGGCGCCGCGAAGTCTGATCCAGGTAAGACTCAGCTGGAAGTCCGCCAGCGCGAACGCTACCGAAATCTTTTGCTGGGGAATTGCGCGCCGCGATGTTTACTTCTTCAGGGGAAACTGGAGACGAGTGGTGAGGCGACCGAGAGAAAACCTCGGATTTCGGATCTTCAAGTGACCCCGCCGCACGTGAACAGCCGCAAACGGTAAGAACCGCGAACAACAGCGTTGCAGTACTTCTTTGGATGGTCTGAGTCACTCTTTATTCCCCCCGTGTATTAAAGGCATTCCATAGAAGACTCGCTGGTGTCAACGAGCGGCTTGATCTGAAAACCGAGTGCCATGCACAGGTACGGGTCATCAACCGCCTGTTTTTTGTTTTTTTCCATTGAGATCTTGTTACTGATTTGTGTTCAGAGCAGCCAGCGAAGAGTTGATTGAAGACCGGTCATCGCAGTCGCTGAGCGAGACAAAACTTTTAGGGGGAAGGCGATGTTGAAGAAAGTCTCGAAGAAGAACGGCGCAGTCCATTTCGTCTTGGCCTTGGCGCTGACCGGAGTTCTCAGCGCGGCACAGGTTCGGGCGGACGACGCTTTCGAGGGCTGGATCCAGAACCAATATTCGAAATCCGTCCGAGGGATGATGAGTAATATCTCCCGTTCGGACACGGCGCGCGGCGTCGTGGTGGCCTCGCCCTCGAAGAGCGATCCGGACTATTTTTATCATTGGGTACGCGATGCGGGACTCGTGATGGAGGTCGTGGTCTCGCTCTACGAGAAGAGCCCCAGCCAGCAGGAGCAGCATCTGTACTTTCAGACATTGATGGATTTCGTCGGCTTCTCTCGCCAAAATCAGATGACTCCGACTCTGAGTCCCGGCTTGGGCGAGCCCAAGTTCTATGTGGATGGCCGGGCATACGACCGCCCCTGGGGCCGTCCCCAGAATGATGGACCGGCGATCCGGGCCAGCACCCTGATCCGTTTCGCGAACTTGCTCCTGGCACAAGGCAACGAGGAACTGGTTCGTAAAAAGCTTTATCGGAACGAGATTCCGGCCCACACCGTGATCAAGGCAGACTTGGAGTTCATCGCCCATCATTGGCGATCCTCCTCCTTCGATCCTTGGGAAGAGGTGAGCGGCCAGCACTTCTACGTGAGGATGGTGCAGCGAAGAGCGTTGCTTGAAGGGGCGTTCCTGGCGTTCCGCCTTGGGGACCCCGGGGCCGCTGAATTCTACCTGCAGCAAGCCGAGCTTCTTCAAACCGAAATCATGAAGCATTGGGATTCCGGTCGGAACCACTTGGTGGCGACGCTACACAGGGATGGGGGAATCGACTACAAGCATAGCGGGCTGGACCTTTCCATCGTGCTGGGTGCGCTCCATGGGAACACCTACGACGGATTCCTCTCGCCTTCGAGCGACCTGATCCTGGCGACGGCACACCGCCTCCGCGAATCCTTCGAGCGCGGCTATGCCATCAACCAGAAGAGCCTCCACCAGGGCGCGAGGTTGGGCACCGCGATCGGGCGTTATCCCGAGGATCGCTACAACGGCTATACCACCGAAAGCGAAGGCAATCCCTGGGTGCTCGGTACCGCCGCCTTTGCCGAACTTTATTTCGAAGCCGCACGCGAATGGGATCGAGTCGGCGTGGTCGAGGTGACCGCTTTGAATCTCCCTTTCCTGCGGAGCCTGGGATCGGCTAGACAGGACGAGCTCAGAGTCGGCGACCTGATCAAAAAGGGAGATCATCGCTTCGCGGAATTGCTCCAGAGGATTCGCCGTTCGGGTGACGAGTTTCTCAGAAGGATCCAATATCACTCCAACCCTGATCTCTCCTTGGCGGAACAGTTGAATCGCTACACCGGCTTTCAGCAAGGAGCGCCCGATCTCACCTGGAGTTACGCGAGCTTCATTACCGCGGTCCACGATCGTCGTTGATCGTCGTCGGTCAATTCAGCTCGGATTCGTTCAGCAGGGGAAGCGCTTTCGCTTCCCCTGTTTTTTTTGCCTAGTTTTTGTCAGTGGATTGACGCCTTGGATTTGAGGCCAACTTTGCTTTGCAGCCCGCGCTCGATACTGACAGAATAAAATTTCAATGACACTGACGCGACTTTTCCTGACTGGAAGCTTGGTGATCAGCCTTTCAGGCTGCTTGACTGCACGAACCTCCCTGCCTTCTCCGGAGGTAGCCGAACGCGGCGCGAAGGCCAGGCGTTCAGTCGCTTCTTCCAGCGCGCAGAGCTCCATTCGCTCGCGAGATCTCTTGAAGGAGGTGCAGGCGCAGGAGGCGGAGTCGATCGAGGCGCGATCGATCGCCACGGACGCGGAGCTTGAAGGCGAGTCGCAGGAAGTGGCGGCTACGGGTGTGGACCCTACCGAAGGAGCCGCGGCGACGAAAGAGGGCGAAAGCTCCGGACCCGGTGAGTCCGTAGCTGGCGAGGGGAACGAGTCGAGCGCAGCGAGCGCTCAGCTCGAGCAGATCCCCGTGGACATGAACGATCATGTTCAGAAATGGATCAAGTACTTCACCGAAAAGGACCGCGAGCGCTTCGCGAGATTCCTGGAGAGAGGCAATACCTATCGCGAGGTGGTGGAGACCACGCTGCGCGAAAACGATTTACCCGTCGAGCTCTACTACCTAGCCATGATCGAGAGCGGGTACCACACGTCTGCCAGGTCTCACGCGAGCGCCGTCGGTGTGTGGCAGTTCATTCAGGGCACCGGAAAGAGGTACGGCCTTGAGATCAGCCATTACGTAGACGAGCGCCAGGATCCGATCCGCGCGACCGAAGCGGCGGCGAAGTATCTCAAGGATCTGTACAACGTCTTTGGCTCCTGGCATCTCGCGATGGCGGCCTACAACGCGGGCGAGTATCGGATCGTTCGCGCGGTCCTCAACGGCAAGAGCAGGAACTTCTGGGAACTGGTGAAGAAGAAGGTCCTTCCCTCGGAAACCGCCGATTACGTTCCGAAGTTCCTGGCCGCGGTCGAAATCGGGCAGAATCCCGAGAAGTACGGGTTCAAGGATATCCCGACTCAAAAGTATCCGGACGTCGAGGCGGTCGAAGTGCCTTCTCCCGTTCGGCTCTCCGATGTCGCGAGCACGCTTGGGATCCCTTACGATGAGCTCAAGAGAGTCAACCCTCACCTAAAAAGAGGGTTCACTTCACCCAGGTCGCGCAGCTACGAGGTCTGGGTTCCTTCGGAGCATGCCAAGAAAGCCGAGCAGGCGGCGACTCGCTTGGCCGCGCTTCGGATCCAGGGAATCAGGAGAGCATACGCTTCGAGCTCGGACTCGACTCGGCATTACCACGTTGTCAGAAGAGGCGAGACTTTGGGCAGCATCGCCGCCAAGCACAAGGTCTCGATCGCGTATCTACGCCGGCTCAACGGCATCCGAGGATCGAGGATCCTGGTGGGATCCAAGCTCCGTGTCTCGGCCAACTCCTATCACGCCGCTCGAAGCGCCCGGGGCCCAAGAGCCAAAAAGAAGGTCGTCACTTACCGCGTTCGAAGAGGGGATAACCTGATTTCGATCGCCAATCGTTTCGGAGTGAGCCTTACCCATCTGAAGCGAATGAATTCGCTCGATCGAAACCAGATCTATGTGGGGCAAGTTCTTCGCGTCAAAGGGGGCGGGACCTGAACGCCTGAATCGATCTTGGCCTGAAGCAGTCATGGTTTGAGGCGATGATGGTGCGAAGCGATGCCGGCCTGAATAACTCACATCATTTTATGAATTCGGCCATCAGCTGGCCTTTTGCTTGGGCGAGGGCTGAGGCTCCGTCTTCACGGGCTCTGGGGTCGAGGAGGCCGTCGTGGGCTGCTCAGGCTTGGCTCCGCTCCTGATCTCTTCGAAGACTTTCGCGATCAGCTTCAAGCTTTCGAGCAGCACCGGAATCATGGCTATGATCTTCGGAAGCTCGGTGATCAGGAAGTTCTTCCAGTCGGCAAGTTTCTGCGCCCGCCGGATCCATGGGAGCAGGGGCCAGAGGACGAAGAACACGCCGAGCGCGGTCCCTCCGTAGAGGCCGACCGTGCCCGCCACGAGCCAGGTCGCGGTGGAGCCGAGCTCCACTTCCTTGGGCAAGCTGGCGAGGCCATAGATCGAGAAGGCCAGCCCCGCATGGATGATCGCGAAGACGATGAACGCCCTGAGTTTGGCCGCTTTTCGAAATGAGTCGAGCATCTTGTGGTACTTCTCGGAAACTGCGATCCAGAAATGAAATTTCGGCTGAGGCGCCGATT
>CAYNDM010000007.1:24490-26218 GCA_964395265.1 uncultured Bacteriovoracaceae bacterium | reverse complement strand
CTCCTACATCACCAATGGCCAGACCGTTCCGGATGATATTTTAGGGCGTATTTTCTCAAAATTTTGTATTGGTAAGTGATTCAGATCGGAGAACTCGGAAATCGCGGGAGGGATCATCAATGAGCGAATCGATCACTCAGATCGGTGTTTTGGGAGCTGGACAAATGGGAGCCGGGATCGCGCAGACTGCGGCCCAGAGTGGCTTCTCGGTCGTTCTCGTGGATCAAAGCACCGAACACGCCGAAAAGGGCAAATCCAAGATCTTGGCCCTCATCAAGAAGCAGGTTGAGAAGGGAAGACTGACCGAGGGCGAAGTGAAGGCCATCGGTGATCGGATTCGCGCGGGCGGCAGCGTGACCGACTTCCGCTCTTGCCAGCTGGTGATCGAGGCCGTGACCGAGAACCCGCAGCTGAAGTTCAAGCTTTTCGAGCAACTAGACGAAGCATGCGACCGAAACTGCTTGCTCGCCTCGAACACTTCGTCGATCAGCATCACGGAGATCGCCGCTAGAACGAAGCGACCCGAGCAGGTGATGGGGATGCACTTCATGAATCCGGTTCCGGTCATGAAGCTGGTGGAAGGGATCCGCGGTCTCCAGACCTCCGATTCAACCGCGAAGCGGATTCGAGAAGTCGCGGAAAAGATGGGGAAGGTCTTCGTCGAAGTGAAGGACATTCCCGGTTTTGCGGTCAATCGCATCTTGATGCCGATGATCAACGAAGCTGCCCAAGCTTTGTATGAGGGGATTGCCACGGCAGAAGATATCGACCAGGCGATGAAGCTTGGCACCAATCAGCCGATGGGGCCCCTGACTCTGGCTGATTTCATCGGGCTCGATACGTGCCTCGCGATTATGGAAGTTCTGCACGAGGGCCTTGGGGACTCCAAATATCGACCTTCTCCTCTGTTGAGGCAGTATGTGGCGGCCGGATGGCATGGACGAAAGTCGGGTCGAGGATTCTATCGATATGACGTTTAAGAATATCGCGATCGAGAAGATCGAACCCGGGATCGCCGTCGTAAAGATCGCTCGTCCAGCTGTATTGAACGCATTGAATACCGATACGCTTCTTGAGTTGCGAGATTGCCTCGCCCAGTTCGCGACTGATCCTGGCGTCCGGGTCGTTCTCCTGACCGGAGATGGCGACAAGGCTTTCATCGCCGGCGCGGACATCGCTGAAATGAAGGAAAAGAGCGTTGGCGAGGGGATCCGGTTCTCACAGCTCGGACACGAGGTGACGAAGCTGCTCGAACTGATGCCTAAACCCACGATCGCCGCCGTGAATGGATTTGCCTTGGGCGGTGGAACCGAGATGGCGATTGCATGCGATTTTATCGTAGCCAGCGAGAAAGCGGTTTTCGGGCAGCCGGAAGTCGGGCTCGGCATCATTCCAGGGTTCGGGGCGACGATTCGACTGAGCAAGTTCGTTGGATTGCCGATGGCCAAGGAGTTGATCTTCACGGGACGGCGGATCAAGGCGGACGAGGCTCTCAGGATCGGGTTGGTCAATCATGTTTATCCGAGTGAGAGTTTCATGAGCGAGGCGATCGAGCTCGCCAAGCAGATCAGTCGGCACTCTCTCTCCGCCATTGTCCGCTCCAAACATCTGATGAACGAATTTTCGGAGTCGACCGGCCTGAATCAAAAGCTCGATGCTGAAGCTCAAGCCTTTGGCAGGCTCTTTGGTACGGCGGACCAAGTTGAAGGAATGGGGGCATTCCTGGAT
>CAYNDM010000007.1:10506-24480 GCA_964395265.1 uncultured Bacteriovoracaceae bacterium | reverse complement strand
AAAATTCGAGGGATTACCGTCATGATTTTCGGATGGCCAGAGAATGATGAGTCCAAGTCCATGCTTCTAGAGCAGGTTCGCTCGTTCGCTCAAAGCGAAATTGCTCCCAAGGCGAAGCATTTGGACGAAACAGGCGAATTCCCTACTGCTATCGTGAAGCAGCTGGGCGAAATGGGCCTCATGGGAATGATGGTTCCGGAGCAATTCGGCGGTTCCGGAATGGATGTGGTTTCCTACGCGATGTGTCTCGAGGAGATCGCGGCGGCTTGTGCGTCCACTGCCGTGATCATGTCCGTCAACAACTCGTTGGTTTGCGCTCCGATCGAGAAGTTCGGAACCGAGGAACAGAAAAGGAAGTTCCTGGTTCCTCTAGCGAAGGGCGAGAAACTGGGATGCTTCGCGCTTTCGGAGCCTGGCCATGGATCGGATCCCGCGGGCTTGAAGTGCTCGGCCACTAGGGTCCAGGGTGGATATCGGATCAAGGGCTCGAAGAACTGGATCACGAATGGCCGAGAGGCGGATTACTGCGTCCTGTTCGCGAATGTTGACCGGAGCTTGGGATATAAGGGGATTTGCGCGTTCATTGTCGATACCAAGTCTGAGGGGTTCCAGGTTTCGAAGCTCGAGGACAAACTGGGGATCAAAGCCTCTTCGACCGCCGCGCTTTTCTTCGACGACGTCTTCGTTCCGGAAGAATGCCTTCTGGGCAAAGAGGGACAGGGATTGAAGATCGCTTTGTGGACTCTCGATGGGGGTCGAATCGGAATCGCGAGCCAGGCTCTGGGAATCGCCAGATGCGCGCTCGATGCATCGAAGCGGTTCGCGTCAGAACGCGAGCAGTTCGGTGCTCCGATCGCCAAGCTCCAGGCTATCCAATTCTTTATCGCTGACATGGCGACTCGTCTGCAGGCTGCGCGTTTGCTCACATGGTCCGCGGCCCGCAACAAGGACCTCGGGATAAGTTACACTAAGGAGGCGGCGATGGCCAAGCTGGCCGCCTCTGAAGCCGCCATGTGGATCACGACCAAGGCGATCCAGGTGCATGGCGGCTATGGTTACACCACGGAGTACGTGGTTGAGAGGAATTTCCGTGATGCCAAGATCACTGAGATCTACGAAGGCACTTCAGAGATCCAGAGGATCGTCATCGCGGCTCAGGAGCTCGCATCCCTTCAATAAGACGGGAGCCGCTCCGGACTGAAGGGGCTCAGTATGGCTGACAACAAGCGTGACGGAAACGACATAGAAAAAATCCGGTCGGCACAGACCGAGTGGCAGGCGAAGTTGAAGCAGGCGGAGCAGAAGCGCCCGATGCGGGCAGCCCGCTTCACGACTTTGAGCGATATGGAAGTCCCTTTGTTGTCGACTCCTGCCGATCTTGATGCCGAAGGGTTCGATTACCTTCGAGATTTGGGTTTTCCGGGAGAATACCCTTATACTCGCGGCGTTCAGCGCAACATGTATCGGGGAAAGCTCTGGACCATGCGCCAGTTCGCGGGCTTCGCATCTCCTGAAGAGACAAACAAGCGGTTCAAGCTGCTTTTGGAGCAAGGGCAGACAGGGCTTTCGACCGCCTTCGACATGCCCACCCTGATGGGCTTCGATGCCGATAGCCCCCGAGCCAAGGGCGAGGTTGGGAAGTGCGGGGTCTCCGTGTCCTCGATCGAGGACATGGAACAGCTTTATGCGGGGATTCCGTTGGGAGAAGTCACGACCTCGATGACGATCAACGCTCCGGCGATCGTGATCCTCGCGATGTACCTGTCCGTTGCGGAAAGGCAAGGAGTCCCGAAAGAGCGAGTACGGGGGACGCTTCAGAACGATATCCTCAAAGAATATATCGCGCAGAAGGAATGGATTATCCCGGTCAAGCCCGCGTACGATCTCGTGATCGATACGATCGAGTACTGCACCAAGCATTATCCGAATTGGAACACGGTGAGCATCAGTGGTTACCACATCCGCGAAGCAGGGGCGACGGCGGTGCAGGAGCTGGCGTTCACCCTGGCGGATGGCTTGGGGTACGTCGAAGGCAGTCTCGCTCGAGGAATGGCGATCGACGAGTTCGCCCCACGCCTGTCGTTTTTCTTCGACGTGCACAGTGATTTTTTCGAGGAGATCGCGAAATTCAGGGCAGCGCGGCGCCTTTGGGCGAAGCTGATGAGGGAGCGTTATGGGGCAAAGGATCCGAAATCCTGGATGCTTCGTACCCATGCGCAGACCGCGGGCGTTTCGTTGACCGCTCAACAGCCTTACAACAACATCGTCCGCGTCGCGCTCCAGGCGCTCGCCGCGGTGCTCGGAGGGACGAACTCCCTGCATACGAACAGCATGGATGAGACTCTTGCGCTTCCAACGGATGAGGCTGTGATGATCGCGCTGCGCACGCAGCAGATTATCGCGGAGGAAAGCGGTGTTGCCAATGTCGTGGACCCTCTTGGAGGCTCTTACTTCGTCGAGCATCTCACGAACCGGGTCGAGCTTGAGGCGATGGAGTATATCCGCAAGATCGATGAGATGGGCGGCATCATCAAAGCCATCGAAAAGGGATTCCCGCAGGCCGAGATCGCGAACAGTGCCTATCACTTCCAGCGTCAGCTCGAGACGAAGGAGAAGGTGATGGTTGGCGTCAACAAGTACGCCATGGATGAGAAGAAGCGCCCGATCGACACATTGTACATCGATCGGGCGATCGAAAAGGCTCAGGCCCAGAGGCTCGCCGCGCTCCGGTCGAAGCGGCCTAAGGCCGCGCATGCCGAGGCGATGAGGCAAGTGGAAGAAGCGGCGCGGGCTGGCCGGAACATGTGCGGCCCTATCATCCAGGCCGTTCAAGCCTATGCGACCCTGGGAGAGATTTGTGACGTGCTTCGAGCGGTGCATGGCGAATATCGAGAGGGCGGGAGTTTCTGATCATGGCAAGTCAGCCGAACGCAGGAAGAAAGATTCGAGTGTTGGTCGCGAAACCGGGGCTTGATGGTCATGACCGTGGCGCCAAGGTGATCGCTCGCGCACTTCGGGACGCGGGATTCGAGGTGGTGTACACGGGATTGCATCAAACCCCCGAGATGATCGTGACTGCGGCGGTCGAAGAGGATGTGCATGTGGTTGGTTTGAGCATCCTGTCTGGCGCTCATAATGCGCTTGTTCCTGAGATCATCGATGGGGTGAGGAAGGCTGGGCTTGATGATGTCCTCGTGCTGGTAGGAGGGATTATCCCGGAGGAAGACGTCCCGACCCTCAAGAAGCACGGCGTTCATATGGTTTTCACTCCCGGGGCCAGCCTGGAGGAAGTGGTTAGCTACATCAGGACTCATGCGCCAAATCGCGAGTAGGTTCGCGCTTACGGTAACCCTGCTTCTGTTTTTGCTGGGTGCGATCGCACTAGTGCGACATACGCGTTTTCAAGGTCAGGATTTCGAGGTTTTTTACCGATCGGCGAATGCCGTTCTTTCAGGAGAATCAGCGTACGACCGGGTTCGGGACGGTGCGATGGTTTTCAAGTATCCTCCCTGGATTCTGCCCGCCTTTTTTCCATTCGCGTTCTTGCCCTTGGAAGCAGCTAAGTGGGCGTGGGGCGCAGTACAGGTCGTTTCGTTGGTTTGGGTGCTCGTTTGGCTTGATCGCAGGGGAGTATCCGCGAGAGTCCTGGCCGTTTGCACTGCGGCTTTCTGGGGTATCTGGGCTGTACATGCGCTGGATGGACAGATTTCCCTGCCATTGTTGGCGATCGCATTGGCGGCCGCTGATCAAGATCGCCCTATTCGCAGTTCGTTCTTGGGATGGGCTCTGAGTGCGAAGGTTTTCGGCATCTTGGCTTGGGTCGGGTCCCGGGCCCGACCTCGCGGCGTGAAGCCTTGGGCCCTGGTTGTTTTGACCTGGCTTCTTGCTTCATTGCCGGTGCTGGTGGTGGGAGCGGAAAGCTCGCCCTGGGAGCTGCTTGTAAAGTGGAGAGACGCGGCTCAATCCGGCGCCGGTTCGTTGGGGTTCGAGAAGGTTTTCGGACGCGAGAATCAAGGGTTTCCCGCATTGATCATGCGGGCGTTCGACCTGCGCGATTCCGTCCCGTGGATTGAGCTTTTATCTCCCTTGATCCTCGCATTCACGTTCGGATGGTGGTGGAACAGGAAGTCGCGAGGCCTGGGCTTGGCAACCCATTTTGCCGGATGGCTGGCGTTGGTTTGCGTATTTCATCCCTTGGCTTGGTTTCATCAGTTCGTATTCGCTTTTCCGGCGGCGGTGCTCGCGCTGGATCGGGCGTCAGCCGCCGGGCGAAAAGGAGCGACTGCGCTCGCCTTTATCGCGATTTTGCTCATCGGTGTCGTCACCAGGCGGACCCTGGGCGAGATGGGTGAACGCCTCGAATTGGCGGCGATCAAGAGCTGGGGCGTTCTATTGAGCCTGTGGGTTCTTTCGAGGAGCGCTGATGCCGCCCCGGACGCTCTTGAAGCTAGAGCCTTCGATCCTTCTTAAGAAACTCGACCAGCTGGGCAAGGAAGTGGGGAAGTGCTTTCAGTTTGTCTAGCCAATGGCGCCGGTAAAGCTCGATAAAACGCCTGAACAAAAGATATTGCGAGTCAGTGTAAGGGTACCACCAGAGGGATTTGAAGGTGAAGAGCCGGCTCTTGGGTTTGTGAATGTGGCGGATGTGCGTGAATTCGTAAAGACCCATGTCCGAATGGGTTCTGCCAAATCCGGTTTCTTTGACGCCTCCCCAAGGGGTCTCGGGCAGACCAGCGGTATAGAGAACTTCGTTTACAGTGACAGTGCCGACTTCGAGTTGGCGCGCGACATCCTCCGCGTTCGAGATGTTTCTGCTGATGACGCTGGCCAGGAGGCCATAGCGACTATCGTTTGCTTTTCGGATCGCCTCGTCGAGCGTTTTATAGGTGGTGACCGCCACGACTGGTCCGAAGGTTTCTTCGTTGTAGATTTTCAGGTTTTCAACGCCCGGACCCGTGACGATCGTGGGTCTGAGATAGCGTTCATCATCCGAGAATTCGCCGCCTGTGACAAAAATCGCCCCCTTTTTCCGAGCCTCCTCGAGGTGGGAGCGATAGACCTCTGATTGGCGGGGAAAGATGATGGGACCAATATCGTTGTCTTCGCCATCCGACGGGTCTTGCTTGAGTTGTTTGAGCTTTTCAGAGAGGAGGCTCAGAAACTGGTTCGATTGGGACTCGTGAACCAGAACTCTTTCTACTGCCGCGCAAGTCTGTCCGGCGTTGGTGAACCCTCCCCATAGGGCTGCGCTCGAGGCGTAATCCAGATCGGCGTCAGGAAGAACGATCATGGCGTCTTTCCCACCGAGCTCTAGATTCACCGGGATGAGGTGCTCAGCAGCCGCGGCCATGATCTTTTTGCCAGTGGGTACGCTTCCTGTGAAAAAGATCTTAGCGGGCTTTTGTTGAATGATCGCCGCGCCCACGGTCCCTGTCCCGAGAACGGTTTGGACTAGATGCGCTGGGAGGCCGGCTTCTTCGCAAAGGCTTTGGATTCTGAGCCCGATGGAAGGGGTGGCTTCGCTGGGTTTGAATACGACGGCGTTTCCCGCCATGAGCGCCATGATGATATCGGCGAACGGGAGGATGAAGGGATAGTTCCACGGAGAGATGACCGCGACTACGCCCAGTGGCCAATGATTGAGGTAGCTGGTTCGATGCTTGAAGAGACGTAGCTTGATCCGCTTGTCCTTGAGCAAGCGGGGGCCGCGGGAACTGAAGTAGGTCAGGGTCTCGATGACAGGGATGAGTTCGGCGATCATGGCCTCGAAACGAGGTTTTCCCGTCTCTTTCGAGATGAGTTCGATGATGGAGTCAGCGTTGCTGATCAGTGTTTCCCTGAGAAAGAGGAGCTTTTGCGCTCGCTTTTTAGGAGGAAGGGACGCCCACTGCTCTTGAGCCGCTCGGGCCTGTTGGAAAATCTTAGGAAGGGCGTCTATAGGCGTGGAGCTGAACTCTTGAAGCGTCTCGCCCGTTGCCGGATTACGTGAGTAGATCAGCTCCATACTTTCTTTCAGTTTATCGTTGACGGTCTGCATGTGTCCAGGCGACTTAGTTCCTCGTCTTGCTAGTTGTTAGGCTTTGAGCTAGTAGATCAAGTCATTGTACGTCATGAAGGGCGGGCGTAGCTCAGTTGGCTAGAGCGCGAGCTTCCCAAGCTCGAGGTCGAGGGTTCGAGACCCTTCGCCCGCTCCAAATCTTGAACAGCGTTTGAGTGATTTTGACTCTCAGCGAAATTTCATGCTAGGGAACGCGCTTATGCATTGGGATGTCATTGTGATAGGCGGCGGGCACGCGGGCTGCGAGGCAGCTGTCGCGAGTGCTAAAATGGGATGCCGCACCGCGCTATTAACCCTGAGTTCTAAACGAATTGGGTTTATGTCTTGTAATCCTGCAATAGGCGGCTTGGCAAAAGGGCAATTAGTTAAAGAAATTGATGCATTAGGCGGCGTTATGGGGATGGTTACGGATCAGAGTGCGATCCAGTATCGTCGCCTGAATGCTAGTAAGGGGCCGGCCGTCCGATCCTCCCGAGCACAGTGCGATAAAGCTCTGTATGCCTTGAATATGCAAAGGATTTTATCGGGAATTCCGGGTCTGACCATCATCGAGGCCGAGGTTTCTGATCTTTTGCTCGAAGGCGTTTCGATTGTTGGGGTGCGTACGGCGGTCGGTGACGAGTTGAGGGCTTCATCTGTCGTCATTACATCTGGGACCTTCCTTCGAGCAGTCATGTATACCGGTTTTGAGCAAACCGAAGGAGGCCGCGCTGGTGATGTTTCGGCCAAGGGGCTTAGTGGGGCTTTGAGCCGACTGGGGTTTCGCTTAGGACGCTTGAAGACTGGGACTCCACCTCGCCTTCATCGCAACAGTATTGATTGGGACCGGGTCGATCCACAGCCAGGCGACGAGGTCCCTCTTCCGTTTTCTTTTTATTATCGCCCGGAGCGATTCCCACTGCTTCCACAGGTGATATGCTACATCACCTATACGAACGAACACACCCATTCGATCATCGAGGAAAATTTTGGACGTTCGCCGATGTTTACGGGACTGATCCAAGGCGCCGGTCCACGGTACTGTCCTTCGATTGAAGATAAAGTAAATCGATTTAGGGATAAGGAACGTCATCAGCTCTTTTTGGAGCCAGAGGGGCTGGATACGGATGAGATCTATGTGAATGGAATCTCTACAAGTCTCCCGCAGGACGTGCAGGAGAAGTTTGTTCGTTCGGTACAGGGTCTTGAGTCGGCCGAGTTTATTCGGTTTGGTTATGCGGTTGAATACGACTGTATTGATGCCCGTCAGCTGAAAGCGACCCTGGAAGCAAAGGACTTGAGTGGCCTCTTTTTCGCCGGTCAGGTGAATGGAACTTCGGGCTATGAGGAAGCGGGGGCTCAAGGACTTGTGGCGGGTGTGAACGCCGCGCTCAGGGCACTCGAAAAGGATCCATTTGTTTTGACTCGATTGGACGGCTATATGGGTGTCCTTATTGATGATTTGGTGACCAAAGGGGCGGATGAGCCCTATCGGATGTTTACATCACGGGCGGAGTATCGCCTTCTACTGAGAGAAGATAACGCCGATTTGAGATTGAGTGAAATGGGCTTCAATTTAGGCCTCTTGGGTGAGCGGGAGTACGCTCTTTTTTGCGAGAAAAAGGCTTCGATAGAGCGTTACCGAAGAGAATTGGAACAATTCTATATTTACCCCCGAAAAGAGACTCAGGACTGGTTTCTTCAGAAGGGATTGTCCCCCATTAAGGACCGGGTTTCAGAAGATGTCCTTCTCCGGCGGCCAGAGGTGACCTGGAAGGAAATCTGTGAGCTAGGATTCGATGGGGAGTCGGCGAGTGCTGAGGTTCGTGAGCAGGTAGAGATTCAGGTGAAGTACGAGGGGTATATTCGTCGAGACATGGACCTGCTTGAGGGGGTTCGAAAGAATGAACGCCTGCGCATCCCTCCCGGGCTGAATTATGACCTTGTTCCTGGCCTTTCGAATGAAGTGAAGGCTCGTTTGGCTCTGGTCAAGCCAGAAACCTTAGGTCAGGCAAGCCGGCTTCAAGGCCTGACACCTGCTGCAGTGGCGAATTTGCTGATTTTTATCAAAATGCAGGATGCTCGGACGAGGGTCGAAGCTTGAGTTCTGATCAAACCGAGTTTCGGGATCGTTTGCTTCCGCATTTAGGGAGTTATGGCGACGAAGCTGTCGCGAAAGTGGTTCACTTTCGGGCACTTCTTTGTGAGGAGAGCCAGAGGCAGAACTTAACGAAGCTCCTGAGTCCTGAAGATTTTCTCTTTGGGCATGTCATTGATGCAATTGAGCTCGAAAAATCTCGCTTTGTTCTGTCGCCTGCCCTCGATCTAGGCTCCGGAGGGGGGGTTCCAGGGATTTTGATGGCCATTTTTGGTGGCCAGGAGTGGGTACTCACTGAATCAGAAAGGCGAAAGGCGGAGTTTCTTCAGCGAGTAGTCGATGAGCTCGGATTATCCAATTGCCGAGTATTCGCAGGGCGAGCAGAGGATTATTTAAAGGATCAAACGGCCATCCACACGGTTGTTGCCAGGGCGGTCGGGCCAGTTGATCGAATTTTTGGGTGGATTCGAAACTGTTCCACGTGGAACAGGCTGGTCCTGCTGAAGGGACCAGGGTGGAACGAAGAATGGCGGCGGTTTTCAGAAGGCAAGACAGGGAAACATTTACTGGTACGAGCACTTCATGAATACCGAGTGGGGCCTGAAGAAAAGCATCGCGTGATTATCCATCTTGAAAGGGCAGGTCGTTGAATAGTCTTTGTTCCACGTGGAACAAGGAGCATGCTTCTTTAGGGTGAAGTTGTTCTACGTGGAACAAGGTTTTATTGCTGTGCGTCATTTCAATTCTCAAGATTTCACATAAAATCCTTGATCGACGTAGTCATCGCGGCTAGCCTGAAAGGGTAGTCAAGGTCACAACCCAAAAAGTTTTGAAAGTTTGATTATCCACACCACCACAACCACAAGAAAAGGGAGCACCTAACCGCGAGAAGGTGCTCCCCATTCAATCCGGTCGGTATGGAACCGATCAAGCGGCCCAAGGGCTGTGAATCTGCGAAAATCCCGGGGGTTCTTCGATGGGAAAAGTGATTGCCTTAGCGAATCAAAAAGGCGGCGTAGGTAAAACAACCACGACGGTGAACTTGGCAGCGTCTCTCGCCATCGCTGAACGAAGGACCCTGGTGATTGACTTTGACCCCCAAGGAAACGCTTCTTCTGCCCTTGGAGTCGATCGAGCAAGTCTTCAAGGAGCAAAGACGATTTATGATGCTCTCATCGGAACCGCCAAACTCTCTGAGGTGATTCGGCCGACCGAGGTCGATTCACTTTTTGTAGCGCCCGCTACCGGAGATCTTGCTGGTGCTGAAATCGAACTCGTCAGCGCCTTTGCGAGAGAAGGGAAGCTGAAGGCTTCGCTAGCCGAAATTCGTGGCCAGTTTGACTTCATCTTGATTGATTGCCCGCCTTCACTGGGGCTCCTGACGGTGAATGCGCTGACTGCGGCAGATAGCTTCCTCGTACCGCTCCAGTGTGAGTACTTTGCTCTCGAGGGACTCACACAGCTTCTCCATACGGCTTCTCTCATTCGGCAAAGTACCAACCCCTTTTTAGCTGAAGAAGGAATCGTGCTTACGATGTTCGACGGCCGAAACAATCTGTCGAATGAAGTCGTGAAAGAGGTTCGGAGTCACTTCCCTCAACTTGTTTACGAGACTGTCATCCCACGTAACGTTCGCTTGAGCGAGTGTTCGAGCTTTGGAAAGCCGGTGGTTCTATACGACGTCGATTCGAAGGGATGTCTCGCTTATCTGAACTTGGCCAAGGAACTTTTGAGCCGTAATCAACCTCAAGAACAACCCAGAGAGCAGAACCTAGGGCAACAGCCTGGACTGACCGGCAAGCCACCCGGACACGATCCCGGCCTACCAGTTGATGCTCAACAGACATGAATCATTCTTTGAAATAAGGAGTAGTTGTGGCCCAGAAACCCGCATTAGGAAAAGGACTAGCATCTCTGTTTCCCGGCGTTCCGCACACCACCTCTGCGGCGAATCCTTCCTCTCGTATACCGGCTGGAGCCGAAGCGGCAGGTAGGCCAACCCCGGCTCCAAGTGTCGACTCGAGCAGTCGAGATCGTATTCCCGCGATCACTTTTGCGGGACTTGATGAAATCCAAGTCAACCAGTACCAGCCTCGCAGAGACTTCTTTGACGAATCCTTGGATGAGCTTGCGCAATCGATTCGAGAAAATGGAATCATCCAACCTTTGGTGGTGAGAAAGACCAACCAAGGGTATCAACTCATCGCCGGTGAACGTCGACTGCGTGCCGCGAAGATTGCCGGACTTAAACAGGTTCCTATTGTTGTACGACGATCGACGGACCGAGAGGCCCTTGAACTCGCACTCATCGAAAACATTCAACGCGAAAACTTGAACTGCATCGATGAGGCACTCGCCTATTTTCAACTCGTGCAGGATTTCTCACTAACGCAGGAAGAAGTCGCCAAGCGAGTCGGTAAGGATCGCGCCACCGTAGCGAATTATCTCCGTCTTCTACGGCTGCCCGAGGCCATTATTGATGACCTTAAGCGTCAGATTTTATCTTTTGGACATGGCAAGGCTCTCCTCTCGACAGACGATAACGATATCAGGCTCTTTGCCCGTCAACAGATCGTCGAAAAGCGCTTGAGCGTCCGTGATACTGAAGCTCTTGTCGAGGAGCTCAAGCGTAAGGCGCAAGGCGAAGCTTCAACGTCTAGCCAGGCAGGTGAGATGAAAGGGAATTTGACCCCGGTTCAGAGCCGGCTGTCAAAACTTTCACAGGAGCTGACCCGGCAGCTATCAACCCGAGTGGAAATGAAAGGCACGGAACGCCGAGGAAAGATCATCATTCATTACACGAATCGGGATGAGCTTGAACGGATCCTGGGCGCCGTGCAGAATAAAGAAGTATGGCCAGGCCAATAGATCTGAGCGTTCCCAGTACCAATGCATCTGTCACCGGGGTTATTGAATCCGGGTGTGAATTTGAAGGAAAGCTCTGCTTTCAGGGAACTGTCAGGATCAGTGGGACGTTCCGCGGGGAAATTTACACACCCGATACGTTGATCGTCGGTGAAGGCGCCAGAATCCAGGGCCAGATCGATGCGGGGACGGTGATCATCAGCGGAGAAGTAACCGCTAGCATCAAGGCCAAACACCGGGTTGAGATTCACAAACCCGCGATATTTCGAGGCGACATCGCTACACCAAGCCTCCAGGTCGATGAGGGCGTGATTTTCGAGGGCCGAAGCAAAATGGTAAACTCTGCCAACACGCCCGCCCGCTCCTTTTTCGTACCGGAAAAGAAGGCTTCTGCCTCCGAATCCTAAGCCAACTGTACTCTTGACCCAACGCTGAGCCGTGTGTTAGCCAACCGCTTGGTTTCCAAACCAATTTGGAGAGACACGTGGGCGCTATTTTCGAGCAGCTTCAGCTGGATAATACCTTCTTCATGCAATTCGTGATCTTCGCTGTCGTCTTTCTCGTAATGTCTCCGCTTTATTTCAAGCCTTTCCTGAAGCTCTTCGAAGCCAGGCATAAGAGAACGGTCGAGGACCGTGAAGCGGCCGAGAAACTATTGGCTGAAGCCAATGCGAAATTCGAGGAATATCGGCAGAAGCTCGCGGTAGAAAAAACAAAAGCTCGCCAAGAATACGAAGCGTTGATCGCTCAGGTGAAGAAAGAGGAAGCCGAGATCCTGTCCCGCGCGCGAAACGAAGCAAAGAAGATCACCCAAGAAGCCGCCGACTCCATTCAAAGTCAGCGAGAAAGTATCGAAAAACAACTCCAAGCCGATGTGGAAAACCTGGCGCGTTCCATCTCGGACAAGCTCCTTGCGAGGCGTGACTAATGGCTGGATCACTCGGATCTTCCGCATTCAACTTAGCAGTACTCGTCACCATTTTAGCTTACTACCTCAAGAATCCACTGCGGGGCTTCGTGGCGGGAAGGCATCAAGGGATCAGTGAGGAGCTCAAGCGTGTTGCCGAGCAACTTCGCATCTCTCAAGAGCGATTCGAGGAATTCAGTTCCAAGTTGAAAGCGCTGGATGCCGAGGTCAGCTCACTTCATGGGCAAGCCAAACAGGATGCGGCTGCCGTCAAGAACCGCATTCTGGCTGAGGCCCAGCGGTTGGCCGACGTCATCACCGCCGATGCGCGCGCGAATCGCGATACCTTGTACGCCGAGCTCCAGCTCCAGCTTCGAACCCAACTCGGCGAGAAAGTTTTGGCGAGGGCTGAAGCCATTCTCCGTGAGCGATTGACGGGCGACGATCGTCAAAGGCTGCGTCAGGAGTTTTCGAGCCAAGTGGAGAGAAGTCAATGAGTGTTGCAAAATCTTATGCAAGAGCTCTTTTCGAGGCAGCCAGCGAATCTGCAAATCCCGATTTGATCGAAACCCAGCTCTCTCAGTTCGCCTCTGTCTTGGAGAGCTTCAGGGAAGTTCAGGTGGCTCTTACAACTCCTGCCACGTCCTCAAAAGAGAAGATGGCCGTAGCACGGGAGCTCGCGCAGCGCTTTGGCTTCGCGCAGCTGATGACGAACTTCCTGGTCCTGTTGGCACGGAAGGAGCGGGTGGCGATCATCTCTGAAATCCGCGACGCCTATGCCGCCGTTCGCTTGGAGGCGCAGGGCGGGATGCTAGGCACGGTCGTCTCGGCCGATCCACTCGAGGCGAGCGAGCTGGAGAGCCTTTCGAAAGCCTTTACCAATAAATTCAAGAAGCGAGTCGAGTTCCGGATGACTACGGATCCGTCGCTCTTGGCAGGAATGAAAGTCACCGTGAACGGAGTCACCTACGATGGTTCGCTTCGTTCTCAACTTCAACGGCTCCGTGACCAGCTTGTCTACGGGTCAAGCGCGTCGCACTGAGCACCACGCTTCGAGGAAATTATGCAAATTCGTCCAGAAGAAATTACCCAGATCCTAAAAGCCCAGCTTGCTGATTTCGAGAAGAAGCTCGATGTTTCTGAAAGCGGTACCGTGGTAGCCGTCGGCGACGGTGTTGCCAAGGTTTACGGCCTGGAAAAAGCGATGGCAGGCGAAATGGTCGACTTCGGCGGCGGCGTCGGCGGAATGGTGCTCAACCTCGAGGAAGAGAGCGTTGGTATCGCTATTCTCGGCGACGACACGAAGGTCAAAGAGGGCTCAAACGTCCGTCGCACGAACAAGATCGTGCAGGTCCCTGTGGGTGAGGCGCTCCTGGGCCGCGTGGTGAATGCCTTGGGAATTCCTGTCGACGGCAAAGGCGACTTGAAGGCTACCGAGTTCAGAAAGGTGGAAATCAAGGCCCCTGGCATTGTGGACCGGCAGTCCGTCAAAGAACCTCTCCAGACTGGCTTGAAGGCCATCGATGCGATGATTCCCATCGGCCGTGGGCAGCGCGAGTTGATCATCGGTGACCGTCAGACCGGAAAGACCGCGGTCGCGATCGATACGATCATCAACCAAAAAGGAAAGGGTGTTTACTGCATCTACGTAGCGATCGGTCAGAAGCAATCCACGGTCGCGCAGGTGGTCGACAAGCTTCGTGCGAATGGAGCATTGGAGCACACGATCGTGGTTTCAGCTACGGCATCTGAACAGGCCCCTCTGCAGTTCCTGGCGCCGTACGCCGGGGTGACCATGGGTGAGTGGTTCCGCGACAATGGCAAGCACGCCCTGATCGTTTACGACGATCTGACCAAGCAGGCACAGGCTTATCGGCAGCTCTCACTGCTTCTTCGCCGCCCACCGGGCCGCGAAGCCTATCCGGGCGACGTTTTCTACCTGCACTCCCGCCTTCTCGAGCGCGCGGCAAAACTTTCAGACAAGCTTGGTGGCGGATCACTGACAGCGCTTCCCATCATCGAGACCCAAGCAGGGGACGTGTCTGCTTACATTCCGACCAACGTGAT
>CAYNDM010000007.1:0-10496 GCA_964395265.1 uncultured Bacteriovoracaceae bacterium | reverse complement strand
CGGACAGATCTTCCTGGAGACCGACCTTTTCTATTCTGGCGTTCGCCCAGCGGTGAACGTTGGTCTGTCGGTTTCCCGTGTGGGTGGCAGCGCTCAGATCAAGGCCATGCGCCAGGTCGCCGGCACGCTGCGATTGGAGCTCGCTCAGTATCGTGAGAAGGCAGCGTTCGCTCAGTTCGGAAGCGATCTCGACCCTGTGACTCAGAAGCAGATTTCCCGCGGTCAGCGTCTGGTGGAAGTCCTCAAGCAGGGGCAGTACCTGCCCATGGCCGTCGAGCGCCAGGTTCTGGTGATTTACGCCGCGACTCATGGCTACCTGGATAAGTATCCTGTCGAGAAGATCAAGGCTTATGAAGAGCAGCTGAACGCTTTCATGGATCGCAAGTACCCAGAGTTGACTCGGGAGATTGTCACGAAAGGAAGCATTGGTGACGACCTGAAAGCACGAATTGAACAGGCGTTGAAGGAATTTGACGGCGTATTCGCCGCCTAATCCAACCAAGGATTCAAGATGCCAAGCATCAAGGACTTAAAAAAGCGGATTGCGAGCGTGAAGAATACGCAGCAAACCACCAAGGCTATGAAAATGGTCTCGGCGGCCAAGCTGCGTCGAGCTCAAGACGCGATCCAGGCACATCGGCCCTACGCGAGGAGAATCCAGTCTCTCATCGTGAGGATGAGCTCATATCCCAATATGGAAACGCAGAGCTCCCTTTTGAGGCGCGAAGGGGATTCCGAGCGCACGGGAAAAAGAGCGCTTCTCGTGCTCGTTTCGTCCGACCGCGGGCTTTGCGGTGGGTTCAATGCCAATGTGATCAAGACGGCTCAACGATGGCTCGCCGCCAATAGCCAGAATTACGAATCCATCGAAACGGCTTTTGTCGGAAAAAAGGCTTACGATTTCTTCAAGACCAAGAGAGCCGTGGCTTTTTATTCGCCCGAGCTTGGTGGCAAGGTGACCTTCCCTAAAGCGACGCAGCTGGCTCAGTTGGCGATCGATTACTATACGAGCGGCAAAGTCGATGAAGTGAAGTTCATCTACAATGAATTCAAGAACGCCGTCACTCAAAGGGTGGTGGTCGAGGATTTTCTACCGCTTTCCCAAATCACCCCAGACACGGAAGCGGGAGAAGTCACCGAGCCGGTCACGGATCCGCTCTTGATCGTGAAGCCTTCTCCTGAGGAAGTGCTGAAGCTCCTTCTGAAAAAGAATTTCGCGATCCAAGCGTTTCGGATCCTCTTGGAGTCGCAGGCCAGTGAACATGGCGCGCGTATGTCGGCCATGGAGAATGCGACGAAGAACGCAGGCGAAATGATCCGAAAGCTGAGCCTGGCTTACAATAAACAGCGTCAAGCCGGCATCACGAAAGAGCTCCTGGAAATTATCGCGGGTAGTGAGTCCCAAAAAGGTTGATCTGAGATCAGAGTAAGGAGAGTTGAAATGTCAGCAACAGCAAGATCCCAAAACATCGGCAGGATCAAGCAGGTGATCGGACCGATTGTGGACGTAGAGTTCGAATCCGGGCAGCTCCCGGAGATCTACTACGCAGTCAAGGTGAGCAATCCCGCGATCAGCAATTCTGAATGGAACCTGGTCCTCGAAGTCGCGCAGCACTTGGGCGAGAACACGGTCCGTTGCATCGCGATGGACAGCACCGATGGTCTCGTTCGTGGCCAGCCCGCGCAGAACACCGGGGATCAGATCCGCGTTCCCGTGGGACGTGAGACCCTGGGGCGCATTCTCAACGTCGTGGGTGAACCGGTTGACGAGGCAGGTCCGGTAGGCTCGCAGAAAAGCTACCCGATTCACCGGCCTGCGCCCGCTTTCAAAGAGCAGTCCACTACCGTGCAGCCATTCTTCACCGGCATCAAGGTCGTTGATCTGCTGGCTCCCTACGCCAGAGGCGGAAAAATCGGCCTCTTCGGCGGAGCGGGCGTCGGCAAGACCGTCCTCATCATGGAGCTGATCAACAACATCGCCACTCAGCACGGCGGGTTCTCTGTATTCGCTGGAGTGGGGGAACGTACCCGTGAAGGAAATGACCTCTGGATGGAAATGAAGGAGTCGGGCGTTATCAATAAGACGTCGCTGGTTTACGGCCAGATGAACGAGCCACCTGGAGCTCGCGCCCGCGTCGCGCTTTCAGCTTTGACCATCGCTGAGTACTTCCGAGACGAAGAGAACCAGGACGTTCTGCTCTTCGTGGACAACATCTTCCGTTTCACTCAGGCTGGATCCGAGGTCTCGGCGCTTCTGGGCCGAATTCCGTCGGCCGTGGGCTATCAGCCTACGTTGGCCACCGAGATGGGCGAGCTGCAGGAGCGAATCACTTCGACCAGCAAGGGCTCGATTACGTCGATCCAAGCGATTTACGTCCCTGCCGACGACTACACCGATCCGGCTCCGGCGACGACTTTCGCACACTTGGATGCTACGACCAACCTTTCGCGTCAGATCGCGGAACTTGGGATTTACCCCGCCGTGGATCCTTTGGCTTCGACGTCGCGAGTCCTTGATCCGGCGATCGTGGGCGAGGAACACTACAAGGTCGCGCGCCAGGTTCAGCAGATCCTTCAGACTTACAAAGATCTTCAGGACATCATCGCGATCCTGGGTATGGACGAGCTGACCGAAGAGCAAAAGTTGATCGTGGCGCGTGCGCGCAAGATCCAGCGGTTCTTGTCTCAGCCGTTCTTCGTCGCCGAGCAGTTCACTGGCATCAAAGGTAAATTCGTGAAAATCGAAGATACCATTCGCGGATTCCGTGAGATCGCTGAAGGAAAGTACGACGACCTTCCTGAGCAGGCTTTCTACCTCGTCGGAACCATCGAAGACGCGATCGAGAAAGCCAAGACTTTGGCGTGATCTGAGGAACACCCGTGGCAGAAATTGAAGGGCTCAGGCTTAATATTTTGTCCCCTGAACGTCGATTAATCAGCGGGGAGAAGATCGAATGGATTTCTCTCCCGACTAGCGAAGGATTGGTTCAGGTGCTTTCTGGCCATGCTCCGATGATCGGAACGCTTGAAACGGGAATTTATACGTTTCATCGTCCCGACGGCCGTGAGGAATCCGGTTTCGTCACAACAGGATTTTTCGAGGTCACCCAAGATGAGGTCACGGTGACGGCAGAAGTCTTGGAATTGGAGGGCGAGATCGATCTGGAGCGGGCGCGAGAGGCGCAGAAAAGAGCCGAGGCCAAGCTGCAAGATCCGGGCGGAGAAGAGTCGGAGTTCCGTAAGCAAGCGCTAAAACTCCAAAGAGCCCTGATTCGCCAACAGTTCGCTCGAAAAGGGTATTGATTCTTCGGTCACTCTCTGATCATTTGGGTCGGTGAGTGGTTCGGCGAACGCGATGAACTAGGCAAATCCTAGCCATTGCGAGAGGGTTTTGAATTTTGCTATCCTTGAGGTCAATCGCCTTAGGATGGGTGCGTGCATCTAAAAACGAGAAGCAGTCTTCTCATACCTGGAACCTTCTCTCTCTCAGTAGCGGCAGCTGCTATCGCAGCGTCTTGCCTGGGTATGGCTGCGGCGCATTCTTTTCGCTCAATCGTTCAGTCTCATTCTATTCAGGTGAATCTGACCGAGTTTTCTTGGTGGTCACAGATCAAGCTGGGCGTGGATCGGCTTCCTGACGAAGTCGCTGTCGCGCAGCTTCCTCCTAAAACTGACGCATCGATCGCGGATTCAGGAGCGCAAGTGGCTCAATCTCGAGTGACGTCGGCTCCAGCGCGGACAAAAAAGATAAAAAGAATTCAAAATGCGCGAGTCCAAAAACTTGCCGCAGCGAAGTCAACGGTGACTACTCACGAAAAGTTAGTCGTCACTCAGGCGAATTCTCTCCCTCCGGTGCATCAAGTTGCATCTGACGCTGAAAAACAGAATCTTCAGAATGTTTACGGTCTTCTCAGAAACCGTTTCCGTGTGGCGGTGAATCAGGCTCCTGTGACTACTCAGGTCCTATTGGCTGAGAAAGCGACGATCTCTGACTCTGAGCCTGCGCTGACTATTCAACCCAAAGCGATCGTACGTCGGCAGGCAATCCAGCAGAACGTGACCAAAGCGGCACCCAAGCCGAAAAAACGCCGGGCGCTCAGTCAAGTACGCAAATCGCGGTCAAACACGACTCCCGTGTCGCAGCCAAGAGCTGTCGCGAAAGCACTGCCAGTTGAACCGGCAATTTCCGCGAAGCCAAAAGCAATTTCAAGCCAGCAATCTTCAACTCAGGTGAATCTCCAGCTAAGCCAGTCAAACGATTCTCAGAACCTATCGATGGCTTCATCGTCAATGCCAGAGACTAGTCAGCATCTGAAGCCTTCGAAGCCCACTGAAACTCAACTTGAACCTCTTCAGTCAGATCTCACGCAGGCCACAGCTCAAATGGCGACAGTGGAAAGTTCGGCAGCTCTTGAAAAGCCGAAAGGCCACGACGAAAGCGTGGCCTCAAAGAGTACGTCAGAGACAGAATCAACCCAGAAGCATCAGCAGGCGAGCCCGGATCATCTAGCCGTAGTCGGGCCTGCTCTTGCTACTCAGACCCGAAGCGTTCAATCGGATGCTTTGACTACTCAAAAGTCAGCACAGGTGCGTGACTACTCAAATGAGAGCCGTGACTATTCACAACTCGATTCGCGCCACGATGCGGTCGAGAACGGAAGCTCGTCGGTACAGTCAACCCGTGCTTTGCTCCCGAGAGGCGTGTCCTCGAGCGACCCAGCCATCGAGGCGATCGAGGCCTTCGAATGGAAGTCCGGAGTTCCGGGGGCGATGTCTGAGGTGATTACTCACGAAGGTCATGCGGATCGGAGCCATGGCAAGTGGATCCAGGTCGAAGCGGAGGACTACCTTCCGTCACTGGCCTGGAAGGCTGGGAGCAAAGAAGAGCACTCTCCTGTGCCCCTGATTTCAAGGAATACCGCGCGACTCTTGGCCACCATGGCAGGGACGCGGCTTTTGCCCGAGACGGGAATTGTTTTCGGGAAGATCGCTCGCGGATGGACGGTCGAGTTTTCCGGCCGGGCTGAAAAAGTGGTTATTGTCGACGAGAACAATGCCCCGGTCTCGGCAGATGTCATCGATCGGGATCGCTACTTTGCTTTCGTGAATGCCGCCCCCGGCTCGCATCTGCTCCATGCGGTTTCTCTCGAAGGCTCTACTCGCGCCGCGGTTTTCGCTCCCACCTTCGAAGGTAGGGCGACTCATGTCGATCTTTCTCGCGTCCGAACCCGGCCTTTCAACGGCAAGGTTCTGGACGGCTCTTCGCATAAGATGAAGCACGTAGCTGGCGCGACAGTGAGAGTCCTCGGTCAGCCATCACAGTCGGCGCTGACTGACCGATACGGCAACTTCCGTTTTGAAGAGGTGATTGCATTCGGGGATCAGCCGATTTTCGTAGAGGCCGAGGCGAAGGGTGGCTTTCCGCATCGGTATAAGATCACTCCGAATCAACAGGATCCTCTGCAGCTCTTCACTTTCAGGAACGAGCAGATTCAAGTCTGGCTCGGTCAGTTGGAGGGTGGGTTGAGCCCTCAAAGCGGTTTGCTGATCGGCGTCTATCTGGGGCAACCGAAGAGTTTCTCGAAAGATGAGCTCTTGCCGAAGCTGCTCCCGCTTCATGCGAATTCCACCTTGCTCCCAGAAACCTACACGCTCGCGCCGAACGATCAGCTCCAAGTCAAGCTGCCGCTTGAAGCGGAATCTCCGCGGTTTCTCTCTGTTCAGATTCCCGAAGGCGCTAATCTAGCGGTTGTCGAAGATAGCCGAAAGAACGTGATCTGGTCGGACCTGATCGTAGCGTCCCCCGGTGTGGTCAACGTCATCGGCCCGAAGTGAAGGCCTTAACCAGAACTATTTGATTGATCCTGGGATTTTCCGTCGGCCGCATCGGCGATCTGGTTCCTATCCACAGGCAGGATCACCCAAAAGCCCTTCGGCACCTGACGGCGTGGATTCCTGATATCAGGGTTGAGCATGCGAAACTCTTCCATTGAGACATTGAACGATTTGGCGAGCTGCGCAGCGGACCTAGGCTGGTCCACGCGCACAAACTCCACTTCTCGGATGGGATCATTCGGCGTTTTTCCGTAGAACAACTGGCGGTACGCCTCCGCATGAAGGACGGCGAGGAACTCCGCATAGTAGTTTCGGCCTGCCCAACCAAGGCGGGGTCCTTTCACGCATCCTGCGTAGAACGGTTCTTTGCTCTTCGTTCTCCTGCGGTGGGTGTTGACCTTACGCAAGCTTCGAAAACCGTGGTTGTACGCGGTGATCGCCTGATCCCAGGACCCCAGGATCTGGTAGTTGCGCTTGAGGAGCTTCGCGGCCGCCGCGGTCGATTTGAGAGGAGAAAGCCTCTCGTCGATCTCGAGAGAGGGTGCGACCGTCATATACTCTTTGGCGGAGGCTAGCATGAATTGCCAGACCCCAGTCGCTCCAACACGGGAGATCGCTCTCAGGTTGAATGAGCTTTCAACCAGGCTCAATCGAGTCAACTCGAACGGGACGCCGATTTCAGTGAACATCCTTTCCATCTTCGGAAAGAACATCTCAGCCGCCACCAGTCCCTTCATGATATTGTCCCGTTGACCCGTCTGCGTGCGGAGATTTTTCAGCATTTGGCTGTAGCTATGCTTGTGGCGGGCCTTTTCGCGAGCCGCGATGATCTTCCTCTGGATCTCCGTCGGCTTGCGAGGGCGGGGGTTCTTGATCAACGATCGAAGAGCCGCCTTGTACGCGGCGATCGTCTTGTTGATCTTGCGCTCGCGCATGATTTCGTAAGCCACGAGATTGCGCGCCCGTTTCGCCAGATCCCGAAAATCCAATACTTCATAGACAAGGTCGTGATGGAGATCGTCGAATACGACCACATGCTGTGTCGTGTATTCGACATAGATTTTCAGCCAGAACTTCACCGCGTCCTTGTAGGAGTCTGGCACGTGGAATTCCGAGCCGACCCTTGAGTCGGCATCGCGCAGTACGAGCTCGAGCATCGAGTCCGAGATCAAGGGTTCGTACATATTGTGATTGGATGCATACTCGGTATGAAACACCTTGCTCAGGTCGATGTCGGCCATGTCTGCCCAGGTCACGGTCTTGTCGATGACGGCGTGAGCGGAGGGCACGCTAAGAGAAAACGCGAGGATGATCAAAGCTAAGGGTTGCCGAGTCGCATTCCACATACCGAGCGGCCCTTGAGCAATAAGTCTGCCGTGTATAAGTATTTGAAATAAATAGATAAAATAGAAGTTAGGGCGAATAAAAGATAAACGGGTGTCAAAGAACTAGACACCAAAAAGCCTTTATTCCGAAGTTGTGAAAGTGGTACATGATTGGCCATGACCCTACCCAGTTCCAAGCCAGAGGGGTCCCAGGACGAAAAACTCAGCTTTGAGGCGGCTCTCGAAAAGCTTCAGTTCACGGTGAAGCGGCTCGAAAGCGGAGAACTGAGCTTGGAAGAAAGTCTCAAGGGATTCGAAGAAGGCGTCAGGCTCACTCGGTACTGTCAGGAGCACCTCAGCTCGGCAGAGCAACGCATCGAGATCCTCACTCAAGCCGGGGCGGACGGAAAAGTCGAGACTCAACCGTTCCCTTCCGTTCGTTCGTGATCAATGCCCTTTCGCCAACTGAGCGCTCCGCATGACCTGAAAGCTTATTCGTTGGAGGGTCTTCGGCAGATGGCTGAGGACCTGCGACAGACGATTATCACGACCTGCTTGAAGAACGGCGGCCATCTAGGGGCTAGCCTGGGTGCAGTCGAGCTCGCCGTAGCCCTTCATCGATGTTTCGATTCCCCAAAGGATGCCATTGTCTGGGATGTGGGCCATCAGGCCTACGCGCATAAGCTTCTCACGGGACGCGGCGATCGTTTCGGCACGCTCAGAACGTACGGAGGTCTTTCGGGCTTCCTTTCTCGGGAAGAAAGCCCCCATGACGTTTTCGGTGCAGGGCATAGCAGCACTTCGCTTTCGGCTGCGCTCGCAATGGCTTGGTCCAGAGCGCAAGACGCCGTTACCCGGACGGATTGGACGATCGCCGTCATTGGAGACGGCGGTTTGACCGCAGGAGTCGCGTTGGAAGCCTTGAACAATATTCGTTCCCGCGATTTGGCCCCATTCCTGTTGGTGGTCAACGATAACCAGATGTCCATCGCGCCCAATGTGGGTGCGATTCCCAAGATCTTGGGTAGTGGCGAAGGCAAGGCATTTTTCGAGCTCTTCGGTTGTGAATACGTCGGACCTATCGACGGCCATGACTTGCCCACATTGCTCGGCACTTTGGACGGGATCAAGGACGCTTATTCGGGGAAGCCGATCATCCTTCACGTTCTTACGCAGAAAGGGAAAGGTTACACCCCGGCCGAAGAGTATCCCGCCTCGTTTCATGGGATCGGCCCGATGC
This sequence comes from uncultured Bacteriovoracaceae bacterium, assembly GCA_964395265.1. Classification (GTDB taxonomy): domain Bacteria; phylum Bdellovibrionota; class UBA1018; order UBA1018; family UBA1018; genus CAYNDM01. The sequence goes on along the minus strand of CAYNDM010000007.1, from coordinate 2,096 downwards.
AGTCCAAGATCCAAGGCACGCAGGCAACGCCGTTCTCGAAGACATTCAGTGAAGCATTTGGCGAGGCGCTCTGCGAATTGGCTGAAAGGGATCCGAAGATCGTGGCAGTGACAGCCGCGATGCCGGAAGGGACCGGACTCAGCCTCTTTTCACAGAAATTCCCCGACCGGTTCTTCGACGTCGGAATCGCGGAGCAACATGCCGTGACTTTCGCCGCAGGACTCGCGACTCAGGGGTATCGACCAGTCGTCGCGATTTACAGCACGTTCCTGCAAAGAGCATTCGACGGCGTCATCCATGATGTCGCGCTTCAGGGCCTGCCGGTCGTTTTCGCGATCGATCGAGCGGGGCTTGTCGGACCGGATGGTCCAACCCATCATGGGAACTTCGATCTGGTTTACATGGGCTCGGTGCCAGGGATGAAGATCTTCTGCCCCAACGATCTTCTGGATCTTCGGAAAATACTTGAAGAGGCTTTTCTCTCGAAAGGGCCGGTTGCCATCCGTTACCCACGCGGCTCCGCCGCGGAAGCACCAAGCGCGATTCGCTCTTTGGGCAAGATCAGGATCCTCCGTGAAGCGAAGCAGCCTGAAGTCGTGGCAGTTTGCGCCGGCCCGGCCGCAAACCGAGTCCTGGCTGCCGCTCAAGATGCGGATCCAGAAGGGACGCGGGTCACCGTGTTATCGCTTCTCCAGGTGAAGCCGCTTCCTGGTGAGCTATTGGATTACCTATGCAACCATCCTCCCAAGAAAGCCCTGCTCACAGCGGAGGATGGCGCTGTCGCCGGGGGATTCGGGCAGAGACTTTTAGCGGAACTCTCCGATGTCCGATCGTACCGAGCCGTACAGCTAGGTTACCCGGATCGTTTCATCACCCACGGTTCGATCAGGGAGCTTGAGACGGAGGCCGGGGTTTCCGTCCCGAGCGTCTCTATGTTGTTGACCGATCTTCTGGGCCTGCCATGAGCAAGGACAAGCAACGGTTGGATCTTTTATTGGTGGAGCGAGGGCTGGCACAGAGCCGTGAGAAGGCGCAGGCGCTGATTCTGTCAGGAGATGTTCTGGTCAACGATGAGCCCGTGACCAAGGCGGGAAAGACCGTCGGAGTCGAAGCGTCGATCCGCATCCGGGGCTCGGAGCACTCTTATGTATCCAGGGGGGCTTTGAAGCTGATCGGCGCTTTGGACGCGTTTCAGGTGGAAGTCTCCGGACGAACAGCTCTCGATGTGGGTGCCTCGACGGGGGGGTTCACCCAAGTCCTCCTGGAACGAGGGGCGACGCGGGTTTTCGCGGTCGATGTTGGGCATAACCAAATGGATTGGAAGCTCCGGCAGGATCCCCGCGTCGTGATCCACGAGAAAGTGAACGCCCGATATATGGAGTTTTCCGTCATTAATCAGACGGTGGATATCATTGTCGTGGACGTTTCGTTCATCTCCCTCGACAAGATCTTGCCGGTGCTTCCCCAGTTCATGGCGCCGGGAGCTGACCTGATCACGTTGATCAAACCTCAATTCGAGGTCGGCAAGGAAAAGGTCGGCAAAGGGGGAATCGTCGGTTCGGAGGCTGACCGGCAAGCCGCCGTAGATCATGTCAGTCGCGTTGGCGAAAGCCTTGGCCTGGAACGTGTGAGCTTGATAGAATCCCCTATTACAGGCACACAAGGAAACAAGGAGTTTCTCGCACATTGGAAGCGCGTCATAGCCGTATGATCATCCGCCTCGGTCTCGTAGGCGCTTTGTTCCTGAGCATGGCATCGTGCTCGACTTCTCAGAAGGGAACAAGCAGCGGAGAGGGACGACCTGATGAACCCGTCCAAGAGGTCGTCGGCCCGGCCTTGCCTGACGGCCCGGTGCCGAGCCCCGCTCCCGAAGGCGTCTATGGTCCGGAACCGATTCAGCTACGACCCCTGGTTCTAGTCTTGGGTCCCGGCTTGGCGCGAGGGTTCGCATACGCTGGCGCGCTTCGCGCGCTTGAGGAAGCGAAAATCCCCGTGGCAGCGATTTACGGCACGGAGTTCGGCGCACTCATGGGGGCCCTCTATGCATCCACCGGGACGATCAACCGATTTGACTGGGCACTGATGAAGCTCAAAGA
>CAYNDM010000006.1:23990-26943 GCA_964395265.1 uncultured Bacteriovoracaceae bacterium | reverse complement strand
TCCGCTGCGACGAAAAGGGCAATATCGATATTGCTGATCTCAAGGCGAAGGCCGAAGAGCACCGGGCGAAACTCGCGGCGTTGATGGTGACCTATCCGTCGACTCATGGCGTTTTCGAAGAAGCGATCGTGGAAATCTGCCAAATCGTTCATGATCACGGCGGTCAGGTCTATATGGATGGAGCGAATATGAACGCGCAGGTGGGGCTTTGCCGCCCGGCCGAGTTCGGTGCCGATGTCTGTCACCTGAATCTTCACAAGACGTTCTGCATTCCCCACGGCGGCGGCGGTCCTGGCATGGGTCCGATCGGGGTGAGAGCCCATCTTGCGCCTTTTCTGCCGACTCATCCAATCGTCGGTACAGGCGGAAAGCAGGGGGTGGGCGCGGTCTCGGCTGCGCCTTGGGGTAGCCCGAGCATTCTTCCGATTTCTTATGCCTATATCGCGATGATGGGAGAGCCGGGGCTCACTCTCGCCACCCAGATCGCGATCCTGAACGCTAACTACATCGCGAAGCGGCTGCAGCCTCACTATCCCGTGCTCTATCGGGGTAAAGAAGGCCTGGTGGCGCATGAATGCATCGTGGATCTCCGGCAGCTCAAGGACCAGACTGGAGTCGAAGTCGAGGATGTCGCGAAGCGCTTGATGGACTATGGCTTCCATGCGCCGACGATTTCGTTTCCCGTACCAGGCACGATGATGATCGAGCCTACTGAGAGCGAATCCAAGGCCGAGCTGGATCGGTTCTGCGACGCCATGATCTCCATTCGCAAGGAGATCGCTCAAATCGCGGATGGAAAAGCGGATCGGAAAAACAACCTCCTAAAGAACGCGCCTCACACCGCGCTTCAGGTCACCCGAACGGAATGGAATCGGAGTTACTCGAGAGAGGAAGCAGCGTTCCCCGCTCCGTGGTTGAAGCACGCCAAGTTCTGGCCGCCGGTGGGTCGAATCGATGCCGTATATGGCGAGCGAAACCTGGTTTGCGCTTGTCCGCCGATCGAGGCTTACGAGAGCTGAGCCCGTGTCAGTGTTGAGATCCGATGCTTCGCTTCGGCATTCGCCCTTCAGGCGCAGCCAGGTCCCGAAAACCTCATTTGAGCGTCGCTACGTACTGATCGTATGCTTTCGCATCCATCAGTCCGCCAAGCGCCGACGCGTCCACGCCCTCAAGCTTGATTAGCCATGCCTTGCCATGGGGATCCTGATTGATCTGGGCAGGATCGTTCTTCACCTCTTCGTTGACGGCGACGACTTTCCCCGCGACGGGCGCATAGAGATCGGAGACGGCCTTGATGCTCTCGACGACTCCGAAGGTTTCGTGCGATTTCAGCTCGCGACCGACGGCTGGAAGATCGACATAAACCACGTCTCCCAGAGCGCTTTGCGCGTGGTCAGTGATTCCGACGACCACGGTGTTGCCATCGGACTTGGCCCACTCATGATCCTTGGTGTATTTGCGGTCTTCTGGAAAACGCATGGGATCTCTCCTTTTGCTCCGGCAGCTGGTTAGTAAGGTCTTTTGTAAAACGGTGTGGGAACGATCTCGCCCTTCACTTTCGTGCCCCGAATATCGACGCTGATCGGAGTTCCGATCTTCGCAAGCTCCCGCTCGACGTAAGCGATGCCGATCGCTTCTTTCGTGGAGGGCGACTGGGTACCGCTGGTCAATTCCCCGATCTGGCGGGCGCCATCAGCAGTGTAGACGGAGTATCCCTGTCGCGGAATTCCGCGTTCGGTCAGTTTGAGGCCAACGAGCTGCCTCTTCAGGCCAGCCTCTTTGGCTTTGAGGATCGCGGCTTTTCCGACGAAATCGTCTTTTTCGAGTTTGGTCACCCAGCTCAGGCCAGCTTCGAGGGGATTGGTCGCGTCCGAGAGCTCGTGTCCGTAGAGCGGGTACTTCATCTCGAGTCGCAGCGTATCGCGCGCTCCAAGACCGCAGGGTTTCAGGCCGAGCGGACGCCCCGTCTCTAGTAAAGCATTCCAAACGGCAGGCCCTGAATCCCAAGGCACGTAAACCTCGAATCCATCTTCGCCGGTGTAGCCGGTGCGAGCGAGGATGGACGGGATTTCGTCGAGCACCTGCCCCTCTGTAAACCAGTAGGTCTTGATTTCGGAAAGGGGGGTCGAAGTGAGCTTTTGAAGAATCTCGGCCGCCTTTGGACCCTGGATCGCGATCTGCGTCCATTGCGCGCTTTGGTTTTCGATCCGAACTTCAGGAAACTTGCGCTCGTTCTCCTGGTGGACCTCCAGCATCCAGTGAAAATCCTTTTCGGTGTTACTCGCGTTCACAACCACCAAGTAATCCGTTGGAGAGCGACGATAGATGATCAGATCGTCGACGATCCCTCCGTCGTAGTTGCACATCGCCGTGTACTGGGCTTGGCCATTGGCGATCTTGGCGACATTGTTGGTCACCAGAAAATTGAGGAATGCTTCGGCGTCGCTCCCATGCACATGCACTTCGCCCATGTGGCTGACATCGAAGAGCCCGGCGGCCGTGCGGCAGGCCGGGTGCTCATCCAGAACGCCTGAGTACTGGACTGGTAGCTCCCATCCACCGAAATCGATGAGCCTTCCTCCAAGCTTCTGGTGTTCTTCAAAAAGGGCAGTTCTTTTCAGCATGGGGTCCTCAAGACGCGTCAGAGCCCGGCCGGAATCAAGAACGGTGATGGGGCTTCGCGCTCTTTTGGCTGTACACCTCGAAAGCTTTGAGAATCAAGTCGATTTTCCCGATCGCTGCTCTGCAGCGGCGAGGGTGTTGTTCATCAGCATGAGAATGGTCATGGGGCCAACGCCTCCCGGAACTGGGGTCAGCGCGGAGGCTTTCTTCGCCACGTCTTCGAAGTCGACGTCGCCTGCGAGCTTTCCGTCAGGCAGTCGGTTGATTCCGACATCCACCACTACCGCACCGGGTTTGACGTAGGAGCCTTCGATCACCTGCGCTTTTCCGA
>CAYNDM010000006.1:15593-23980 GCA_964395265.1 uncultured Bacteriovoracaceae bacterium | reverse complement strand
AAGATCCGCTTGCCGCGAGAGCTCCTTCAGATTCGGGGTTCTGCTATGGCAGTGGATCAGAGTCGCGTTGGCCTGAAGCAGGAGCTGAGCCATCGGTTTCCCCACGATCGAGCTTCTTCCAATCACGCAGGCAACCTTTCCCGCCACGGGGATTTCGTAATGCTGGAGCATCAGCATGACGCCCGCTGGCGTGCAGGGAAGCAGGCAGGGGAGCCCTAGCGCCAAACGACCCGTATTCTCTGGGTGGAAGGCATCCACATCCTTTTCAGGAGAGACCCAGTACACCAGCTCTTCTTCCTTGAATGAAGCGGGAAGCGGACGCTGAATCAGGATGCCGTCGACATGAGGATCACGATTCAGCTTCTCAACGGTTTCTCGAACCTCGGCCGGAGTTGCCGTGGCAGGGAATCTCAAAGTTTCGTGCGCCATGCCTAGCTCGATCGCCGTCTTGCCTTTTTGACCTACGTAAATCTGGCTGGCAGGATTTTCCCCGACCAAAATTACCGAGAGCTTTGGAGGCCTGCTGTGCTTCTGAGTGAACTCATACACGCGGAATTTCAAGAGAGCTTTGGTTTTTTCGACGACCGGTTTGGCGGTGAGTTGGAGCATGCCGACTATTTCTCACAGCTTGGTTCCGTCGGTAAGAATTTCCTTAATCCGAGGGCGAATATTGCCGATGTGGGAAGAATTTGCCGCGGTGATTCAGAAAAAAACTCCTGTGATTCCAAGAAAAGGCTCAAGAATTTTAGCGGCATGCCGATTGCTCTTCTTTCCTCTGTTGGACCAGGTCTGAGGAATAGGCCTCGAGAGTCCAAGAGGGAGAGTGGAATTTGGCCACAGGGATGTGGACGGCGGTAGCTGGCGCGACGGCTCAACAGCAGATGGTGGACACGGTCGCCAATAATCTGGCGAATGCTGATACCGCCGCTTTCAAGAAGGACCTGCCCACGTTCAAGGAGTATCTCACGACTCTCGAGCGGGAAGACGGCACGGTCGACGTCCCTCGCGGACCAATCAAAGACAAGGATTTCTACCCTCTCGACGGCAAGGACCAGGCGTTCGTCGTTGTGGACGGCACTTACACGAATTTCAAGCAGGGCGGCCTCAAGGTGACCAAGTCACCCTTGGATGTCGCTTTGGATGGACCAGGTTTCCTGGAAGTCAGCACGCCCTCGGGGGTTCGCTACACGAGACAAGGAAGTCTCAAGGTTGCCATGGATGGCAGGTTAGTGACCACCGAGGGATACCCCGTACTGGCTTCCCAACCCGGAGGGCTGGCGAACGCGTTGCCAGCTGCACAGATCCAGCTGGGCCAAGGAGGGCTTCAGACTCAAGGAGGAGTCGCGGCTGGATCGATCGATGATCCCTCGATCGCGGGGAGATTCATCAATCTTCGGGATACCCCGGGCGCTCTCTCTATCACGCCAGAAGGCGACGTGTACGTCGGAGAGCGCCTATTGGCCAAGCTGAGCGTGACCGAGTTCGCGGACATGAGAAAGCTGCGAAAATCCGGCAATCAGCTCTTCGCCAATCCGGATCCATCGAATATCAAGCCCGCTGCGGCTGAAACGGTGGTCCGGCAAGGCATGGTCGAGACATCCAATGTCAATCCGGTCGAGGAGATGACCAATCTCATCCGGGCCAACCGCATGTTCGAGGCGGACCTCAAGGCGCTCAAGACTTATGGCGAGCTTCTGGGACGTGAAGTCAACGATATAGGGAAATTATGATCAAGGCGTTATCCACCGCAGCTACAGGTTTAGAGGCGCAGTCAGCGAATATCGAGCGGATCTCCAATGATCTGGCGAACGTGAACACCGACGGCTACAAGCGCAGCCGCAACGAGTTCCAGGATCTGATGTACGAGACGTTGAAGGAGCCGGGCGCCGCCTTGGGAGCGACCTCGCAAAGCCCAGTGGGAGTCCAAACGGGCTTGGGCGTGAAAGTCGGAGCGGCCCACAAGATCTTCGAGCAAGGGCCGGCGCGAATGACCTACCACCCCTATGATCTGATGATCGAAGGCGAAGGATTCCTCCCGATCCAGATGCCCAACGGGCAGGTGGCCTACACCAGGAACGGCGCGTTCCATCTCGATGCTCAAGGACGGGTTCAGCTGGCGAACGGCGGAAGGCTGCTGCCTGAGCTCACTATTCCTCCCAACGCGACCGGCGTGACCGTCAGCGCGGGGGGCGAAGTGAAAGTCCAGATCCCGAACGAAGGAGAGGTCGTGATCGGCCAGATCCAGCTCATCACCTTCCAGAATCAGCAAGGATTGAGCGCTGAAGGCGAAGGCATGTACAAGCCGACGGCGGCGAGCGGGCCACCGCTTCAGGGAGTTCCCGGCGAGAACGGCTTAGGCATCATTCAACAAGGAGCTCTTGAAGGTTCGAACGTGAACGTAGCGAACAGCATGGTCGAGATGATCCAGACCCAGCGAGCATACGAAATGAACACGAAGGTCATGGGGGTAGCCGATCAGATGCTCGGCGCAACCGTGAATATCAGGCAGTAAGATTTGGTACCTGTAACACGCTAGGAGGGCGGAATAGGTGTTTCTCAGGGCAACCCTACTCATCTTGGTGATTCTAGCTGCATCGGCCGCGAGCGCGAACGAAGAAGGCGGCGTCGCGCTTGAGTTCAAGCTCAAGAGCGGACTTGAAAAGCGCTATCCCGGTACCCGAATCGAGATCATCGGGGTGCCCAAATTGAACGGGGAGTCGCCCGCCGAGATCGACGAAGTGGTCATTGATAGGGACGACCAGAAGGGCCGAGTCAGGTTTCGCGTCGGTTCGAGCGGCGAGTGGGTCGATGGCCATGCCGACTTCGCGGCTTGGATGCCCGCCTGGGTGGCCTCGCGAAGGATTCATCCTGGAGAGGCACTGAAGAAAAGCGAATTCAAGGCGCAAGAAGTCGACGTCGCGAAAGGGCTTGCAAGAGAGTATCGTGGAGTCATTCTGAGTATTGAGTCAGAGCTTGAGGGACTCGAGGCCAGGCAGACGATCCTTGAGGGGCAGTTCGCCCTGGCGACGGCGGTTCAGAAAATCCCGGACGTGAAAAGAGGGGATGTCGTTCGCCTGAAGATCATCACCGGTGGAGTGACGCTGACAACGACCGGAACGGCCCAGGAGCCAGGCTACCAGAACGAATTGATCCGAGTGACCTCCAGTAAGACCAAACAGGACCTCAGCGGAAAGCTCAAGGACGGGCGCAGCGTGGAGGTGAGACTGTGACGAAGCGGATCGTTTTGATCGTGCTGCTCGCCTTCGTGGTCTCGGGTTGTGGCAAGTTCATGGGCAATCTCAGGAGGGATCTCGACGATAGCGATGGTTATCAGCCCGGCCCGACGATCGGAGGCACTTGGAGCGAAAGAGGGATGCTTCAAGAAGATCGCTTTCGCTCCATCGGGCACAGCGAGCGCGCTCCCGCGAGCATGGCCTACGAAGGCGGCTCGGAGAGCTGGATATCGCCTTCGCAGTCGGATGAGAGCCGGCGAGATTCCTATCGCCGCGCTGGCGGTGAAGACGAAGGGCCCTCGATCGCCTCATACTCTAACAATCCCTCGATGCCGCCGGAAAGTCGCAGGCTCTACAAAAACGGGGTAAGGGCGACGCGCGAGGATTTCATCGACAACGGCCGGAACGAAGGATCTCTCTGGGGCTCGGACGGTCAGACGAACTACTATTTCACGAAAAACAAGGTTCGCGGCCTAGGCGACATCGTCACCATCAAGGTGCAGGCGGATCTTCTCAAGGATACGTTTACTGAGGTCACGCGGACCTTAAGTCCAAAGGAGCGCGAGGCCGAGCTTGAGCTCGCGCAAGAGCGACTCAGGAACAAGACCTTGGGGATCGCTGATGCCGTCGGCACCTCGGCCGCGGCTCCCGAGCGTGCGCCAGCGGCGACTGAAGGCGGTACTGCCCAGGCCAAACCAAAGGAGATCGATGAAGACCAGATTCCGAAGGCGACCTATTCGGATATCGATGTCGGCAAATCGTTGGACTTGAAAGAAGGTGACACGATCATGGCCGAAGTGGTCGAACGGTTTCCGAACGGCAACTATAAAATCCACGGCGTCAAGCGCATGCGATATCGAAACGGATTTCGTTTCATGAAGGTTACGGCTGTCGTGAAATCCAGCGACATCGCCGAAGACGACACGATCGATTCAGGGAGACTCTATGAGTACCGGCTCGAAGTCATCCGTTAGGCTGAACGCGGTAGTCATGGTTTTCATCGCCGCCGTGATGGCGATCCTCCTCTTCCCGTTGCAGGGTAGCGCCGCTCGGCTGAAGGACATTGCGTCGGTGAAAGGGGTCCGGGAGAATATCCTGATCGGCTACGGTATCGTAGTCGGTCTCAAAGGAACTGGCGATTCCAGCACGGACGTGACCGGGCAATCCTTGAATCGGCTTTTCGGGAAGCTCGGCCTGGACGTGGCCCAAAACAGCGCGGTCAAATCCAAGAACGCGGCAGCCGTCATCGTGACGGCGAAGCTTCCGCCTTTCGCTCGGGTCGGGAACAAGATCGATCTGACGGTCAGCTCGATCGGCGACGCATCGAGTTTAGAGGGAGGGGTGCTTCTGGTGACGCCTCTCCGCGCCGGAGACCAGAACGTCTATGCGGTCGCGCAAGGCCCCGTGAGCATCGGATCGATAGCGGACGGATCCACGAAGAATTTTCCGACCGTCGGGAGGGTGATCGCTGGCGGGACCATCGAGAAGGATCTCGACACGAATTTCGCCAGCAAGAGAAACTTCCGGCTATCCCTTCACAATCCTGACTTCACGACCGCTGCCCGGGTGGCTGCTGTGGTCAACGGGGAACTGGGTGGCAAGTTCGCGACCGCTCGGGACAGCGGAACGATCGATATCGTCGTTCCTTTCAATTACGACGGAAACTCGGTCGAGCTGATGGCGCTCCTTGAGAACATCAATGTCAATGTCGAGACCAAAGCCAAGGTCGTGCTCAATGAGAGGACCGGTACGGTAGTCATGGGCGATCGAATCACCATCACGCCAGTGGCCATCTCTCACGGAGAGCTGGCGATCGAAGTGAAAGGCGAGAACGGTCAAGCCGGGAAGCCCCAGCGGCTGGCTGAGATCAAAGGAGGCACCCAGGTCTCGGATCTGGTGAAGGCACTCAATGCGCTGGGCGTTCAACCGAAAGACCTGACGGCGATTTTCCAGACCTTGAAGGAAGTCGGAGCGCTGCAGGCTGACTTGGAGATCATGTGATTACTTGGAACGATTTCGTGCTTGATGAAAGAATTGGCCCCCTTCTGTCCATCGAGTTGGAAGAAGAGGCCACACAGAGCCGTCGGACGCGGCTGGGTTCCCCGGGCATCATGGACGATGCGAGGGATACTCAAATCCAGGAAACGAGACAGGAAAAAGCGCCTGCTAGGATGGCGGGTTCAGCCAGTCTTGATTCATTGACCTATGGCAAGGAAGCCAATCGGGCCTACCTGGCCGCGTCCGAATGGCGCAAGGAGAGGGGATGAGCGCGCCTGTCGCCCCAGGCCGGGCTCATCCCGCTCCATTGCCCGACAAGTCTTTGACGACCGATCGGACTCCGGGAAAGCGCGTCGCAGTGGTAGATCGCTCCAAAGTCGACCCCCAGATGCTCAAAGCGGCTCAAGGCATGGAAGGCATGTTCCTCGATTACATGATGAAGACCATGAGGGATACGGTGCCTAAGAGCGAACTGTCGCTGGACAACACGGCGACAAAAATTTACCAGGGTATGATGGATACCGAGATGGCTCAGACAGCGGCTCGCACCGGCGGCATCGGGCTCGCGGATCAGATCATTGCCTATATGGAGACGCAGCGCTACAATTACGGAAGGGAGCATGCTGCTCCGGACCAGTCGAGCGAAAGACCTCGCCCGAGTACAGGAGGTACCCATGAGGGTCAATCAGCCGGGAAATAACCCTGTCCAAAACACGGACGTCGCGGGAGCAAAGAGTTCCGCGCGCGCGGCCGCCGCGAAGCAATCGAAACTCGGAGGAAAGCCTGGCGAAGCGACGGCGGTTCCGGCGGGTACCGCGGAGATCTCCTCTCGCGGCAAGGAGCTCGCGAGCGCGAAGGCTGCGGCCACCCGCGCGCCCGATGTGCGCGAAGAGCGGATCGCCGAGCTGAAGAAAAGGATAGAAGCGGGCCAGTACCAGGTCGACGCGAAAAAAGTCGCGGACCGGATGGTCGACGATCATCTCAGTACCGGGATCGGCTGAGAGAATCGACTGCCTGCGAATTTGAAGGGGGGACAGGAAGTCCTCCCAGGGCCCTTGTACCGAAGCAATCATGGAGGATTGCGGCGTGGACGAGAAACTTTCTAGAATTCACCAGACCCTTCAAAGACTCACCGGCCTTCACCGGCAGCTCCTGGACGTGGTGCGCTCGGAGCGCGAAGCGCTTCTGAGCAGCGATCTGAAAGCCATCCAGGAAGTGACCTGCCTGAAGGAGGCGTTGATCGAGTCCATCCGGCATCAGGAAGCGGAGCGGTTGAAGCTCGTCGGGGAGCTCTCGGCGGCTTGGAAGACACCGATGAACGACCTGACGATTCTCTCCATCGCGATCGCGATTCAGGCGGAGGATCCCAGAGCCGCGGAGAGCTTCAGGACTGCCTACAACGCTCTTTCTCACTTGATCGCCCGGATCAAGGAGCAGAACGGGGATAACAGGCGACTCGTCGACCAGGCGCTCCATCATACTCATGTCATGAAGAAGAATGTTCTGGGAGAAAGCGCCCCCTATAACCAGACCTATACCGCTCATGGAAAGAAGGCGGACGGCGCATCCGGGTCGAGATTGATTTCGAAAGAGGCCTGACGGAAGGATTATGGGCATTTCAAACGTGATGAACACAGGTCGTACGGGGATGGTCGCGGCGAAGTCCGCGATCGCGACCGCCGGCCACAACATCACGAACGCGAACACCGAAGGTTTTTCGAGGCAACGGGTGGAGACCGCCGCCGAAGTGCCGTTGACCGGGTACGGGAAGAGCCAGATCGGAGCCGGAACCAAAATTCAGCGCGTCAGCCGGATGAACGACGAGTACCTCGAAAAGCAGATCCGAAACGCGGGCCGCGAAGTGGCTCATTTCGAGGAGCGCGGCATGGCGCTCAAGCAAACCGAGGACATTTTCAACGAAATGGGCGGCGAAGGCTTGAATCGGATCATGGCCCGCTTCTTCAACGAGTTCAGGAAGCTGGGGAATGACCCTGATAACGAGGCGATTCGCCAGTCCGTCCGCGAAGCCGCTCAATCAATGGTGAACGACTTTAAGCGCCTCAGGAAGGAGGTCGATGAAGTCCGCAAGCACATCGATTCCCGTCTCGAAGGCTATACCAGGGAGATCAACGCATTGAGCGAGGAGATCCGAGACCTGAACTTGAAGATCTCGGCCGCCGAGATCGCGGGGGCTCCTGCTAACGATCTGCAGGACAAGCGGGACCTGGCCCTGAAGAAGCTGGGCAGCTATATGGACCTCTCGATGCACAAGGACGACGACGGAAATTTCTACGTCGATGTCCGCGGCGTCGGCCCGCTGGTCTCCGGTCCCGTGGCCGAGAAATTCTCCGTCTACCGATCTCCGGCCGATGACCAGGGCAAGCCTGAGAACGCATTGGATCTGGCGACTAGCGGCTCGGCCACCGCTCGGGTCACGCATCAGGTCAAGGGCGGAAAGGTCGGAGCGCTGCTCGACGTGCGCGATCGCGCTCTTTCGACGGTCCAACAGAGATTGGATGAGCTTGCCTTCAACGTGAGCCAGGCTGTGAACGAGATCCATCGCCAGGGGTTCACGCGCGACGGAGCTGTCGGAGTGGATTTCTTCAAGGTCCCCGTGGCGACGGAACGCGCGGCGGAGTACCTCGATCTTTCGGATGCGGTCAAGTTCAACGTCAACAACATCGCAGCGGCGGCGGAACCGGATGCGCCAGGGGACAACCGGATCGCCATCGCGATCTCAGGCATCCAGAACATGCGCCTGATGAACAACGGCAAATCAACGGTTGACGACTATTACAATTCGATCATCAGTGACATCGGCGTCGCGGCATCCAGCAATAAGAACTCCCTCAATCAATCGCGCGACATACAGACGCAGCTCAACACGATGAGAGAGACTCTGTCCGGGGTATCGATCGACGAAGAGACCATGAATCTCATGCAGTTCAAACAGGCTTTCGACGCGTCGGCCAAAGTGATCCAGGTCGCTGACGAGATGCTCGATACGGTATTGAGCATCAAGAGGTAGGGATTAGGCGATGAGAGTCACGAATAACACCAATTTCGACGCCGCCAGGAACTCGATCCATCGAACCAAGAGCCGTATGGAGAATCTGCAGTTGCAGCACGCGACGCTGAAGAAGTTGAACACGCCTT
>CAYNDM010000006.1:0-15583 GCA_964395265.1 uncultured Bacteriovoracaceae bacterium | reverse complement strand
GTGCTTGAGGTGAGGACTGAAAAAGTGAACAATGATCAATTCATGATGAACGCCAAGCTGGCGGAGACTTTCCTGGAGAACACGGACCATGCGCTTTCTGAGTTGGCGGACATCATGGTGCGAGCCAAGGAGATCGCGATCGGACAGGCGAGCGGAGCGAGCTCAACGGAAGACACGCGCCTCGGAGTCGCCGAGGAGATCAAGCAACTCTACCTTCAGGCGGTTGGCGTGGCTAACCGCAGGATCGGGGACCGCTACCTCTTCGGGGGCTACAAAACCGATCGGCCACCAGTCGACCAGGACGGGATTTACCAAGGTGATCAGGGACAAACGATGATCGAGATCGGGCGCGATATTTTCATCTCGATGAACGTGCCGGGAGTCGAGGTGTTTAATACATCGCCGCAGGACTCAGCGGATTTTCGGCGACTCCATGAAAAGAACCCTGAAATGGGTGGAGCGAGAGCTCCGGCGTCGGAGGAAGGTGGATTCGAGAATGTAAATGTTTTTAGTGAACTCCAGAATTTGCGTATCGCACTGCTTACAGGGGATCTGGATGGAATCCGAGGAACACTTGAGCGCTTTGATCAGATGCATGGAAAGCTGATCTCCATGCGTTCCAAGGTGGGCTCAAGAATCAACGGAATTCAAGGAACTTACCAAGCGCTGGAACGGCATAATGTCACCCATGCGCAACTCACCTCATCCTTGGAAGACGCGGATATGGCGCAGGTAGTAAGTGACCTAGCGAAAGAAGAAACGGTCCTCAGGAGCGCGCTAGCCAGTTCTCAAAAACTGATTCAGCCCACCCTCATGGATTTTCTGAAATAGAAGATTTGTTCAAGAATCCTTGCAAGTGGCGGGGCGTTAGAATAAACGTCTTCTCCGTAAAGGAATACCCGTTTTTCCAGCCCCTGCTCAGAGCGCAGAATTAGTCGAGTAGTGGCGCAGAGATGGAGATCTTATGTTAGTATTGACCCGGAAGTTAGGGGAAAGCATCGCGATCGACGACCATATCAAGATCGTGGTGGTACAGATTAAGGGTAAGCAGGTTCGCCTCGGCATTCAAGCTCCCAAGGAGACGAAGATTCACCGCGAAGAAGTGTACACCGCGATCCAGGAGCAGAATAAAGAGGCCGTTAAAGCACCTGCGGCTGTTTCTCAGGTTTCGAAGGTTCTTAAAGGTTGACCCTCGACTTTGAGGCCGCTCTCAAAGTCTTGGGTATTTGGAAAGGGTGTACGGAGCGTGATCGTAAAAACAGGACGTTTTGGACAGCTCACTATCGGCGAAGAAGAAAAGATCCTGGTTCCTCAAGGCTTGCTGGGTTTCCCGGAGTTTACTCAGTTTTGCTTAGTGGATCCAGGTGACGAGACACTCATCCTCTGGTTGCAGTCTCTTGAAAATCCTGAGATCGCTTTTCCTCTCCTTGAACCGAAAATCTTCAAGCCAGACTACTCAGCTCGCCTCTCTGCTTCTGAGCTCCGCGAGCTCAAGCTTGAGAATGTGAATCAGTCCGCGGTTTTCAGTATCCTGACGATTCCTGAAGACGTGACTCAGATGACCGCGAACCTCAAGGCGCCGCTCGTCATTAATTTGAAAGAGCAGATTGCCAAACAGGTCGTTCTTCAAGAGAACGAGTACAGCATC
Source organism: uncultured Bacteriovoracaceae bacterium (assembly GCA_964395265.1). Classification (GTDB taxonomy): domain Bacteria; phylum Bdellovibrionota; class UBA1018; order UBA1018; family UBA1018; genus CAYNDM01. The sequence goes on along the minus strand of CAYNDM010000006.1, from coordinate 13,935 downwards.
AAACACCTGATGTTCAAAGAACTCAGGGCCCATCTTGCGACGATCGACGCTCAAAGGCGGGCACAGGCGGCCACGCGTGAAGCGGCTGCTCAGATCACCCCCGTCTCAATCAGGAATATTCCGCCATCATTGACGGTAAAGAGCCTCCAGGCTTGAGCCTCGGAGAAGCCTAACGATTGGGCTTTAAGCGAGTTTGTCTGGCCATTTCGAGATAGGCCTGAGCCTCGCGATTGTCGGGCTCGATCTCCGAGATCGTCTCCCACTCCAGCTCCGCGTCCAGGATGTTTCCTTGGCTGTAATGGAGCAGACCAAGCTGGATTCTCGCCGGAACGTAGTCAGGATGCTCGTTCTTCAGTTGTTGCAGCTCCTGAATCGCGCGAGTGATGAAGCCTTTCTTGGCGAAAGATTTGGCTCTCCGAATCCGGATCTCGAGCGTGGTCGGATCCAGCAGCGCCGCTTTACCGTATTCTTCGATGGCTTCGTCATAGCGACGGTACCGGAAGTAGAGGTCGGCAAGCTCCAGGTGCTTCACCGCGAATTTCTTGTCGACGCCCAGGTCGTCGCCTAAGCGCTTATGCGCGACGGATTGGTTCGCCTGCTCGAACACACGCTTGGCATCGTCGTACTTGCCGATGTCGTTGAGCATGACCGAAAGGCAGATGGCCGAATCGGTGTGGCGAGGATCGATCGAAAGCGACTTTCTGAATGCTTCGATCGCTTGGCCGATCCGTCCCTGGAAGTAGTGGGAAACGCCCGCAAGATAGAAGGCGTCGGCACTTCCGGGCTCTGACTTGAGTTTCTCCTGAATCAAGTGATCCGCCTGCCGGAAGTCCTGCTTGGAGATGAGCTCTTGGATGTGTTTGTCGTCGGACAGCACTGGATTCCCTATTTCTTGTTGCTTTTGGATTTTTCGTCGATGAGCTTAAGCCGCTCCTTCGCCTGGTTTGCGGCATTCGTCTCAGGATAAAGGCGAACCACTTTCTGGTAACGCCCTTGCGCGGCTTCGTACTGGTTCTCGCGATAATAGAAATTCCCGATGTAGAGCTCCTTCTCAGCGAGAGAGTCGCGAAGCGCCTTGACGTTCTTTCTCGCCTCGTCGGCTTCGGGCGCCGACGGGAACTTTTTCAGGAATTCATTGTAAACGTCCAGAGCTTTGTAAGCGGAGGTCAGGTCCCTGGCTACATTGTCCGGAGCATCCTCCTGGTAGGCCTTGGCGGTCTGGAGCATGGCGTACGAAACCCGCTCATGCTTCGGATGCAGCTCTCGAAAGGTTTCGTACGCTGCGGCGGCTTCGGCGTAGGATTCCTGGAGCATGTACACGTCACCGATTTTCAAGCCGGCTTCGACAGCATACTTTGAGTAAGGGAACTTGTTGCGGACGGCTCTCAGTTTTTCGATAGCGAGTTGGTAGTGGTCGCTCTCGATATCCTCGAGCGCATCCTGATACAAGGCTCCCGGATCGCTTTCGTCGACGGTCTTACCGGCGCAACCGAGTTGCATCGACAGAATGACCGCAGTGACGACCCAAAGCGCTGATTTCAATCCAAATCCCATACCTTTGATGTAGACCATGCGGACTATAAGAGCAACAAGCCAGACGCTCTGACCCAACCCACCTGATCCTCCCCGAATTCGATCTGGCTCCAAAGCTCCGGGTTTCCGCGGGAGGTCTCCGACGCGCCTCTCATGCGGATTTTCATGCCGCTTTCAACTCGGCCGATCTCGAGGAATTCCTCGCCCGGGCCTCTTCTGACGATCTGAGTCTGAAGCGAGACCGCGGGCGGCGTACGCTCGGACTCCCGTTGAGCGAAATAGAGGGCGGCCGTCAAAGCGAATGCAAGGATACCCAGGATTCCCGCTGGATGGGCCAGTGTCTCGGAAAGAACCCGCGTCTTTCGGTACTTTCGTATCCAAAACACCATGAGCATCAAAGCGACCAGCCCAAGGACGGCGCGAACTTCATCCAAGGGAATCGGGTCGGAGAGGTCTTCAATCCAATTCGAAGCGGGGTCCAGTTTGTCGCGACCAATGAGCTTGGCAAGCTCTGTTCGCGCCATCTGCAAATTGTGGCGGATGTCAGGATCGTGCGGCTTTTTCCGGTTGGCTTTTTCGAGATAAGCCACGGCCGGCCCGAAATCACCCGCTCTGTAGTAAAGGGTCCCCAAGTTGTAGAAATAAAATGCGTGATCTTGGGGGTGTTGATGCATCGCGTTTATGGCGCCTTTGATGTCTCCTCTCTGATCTAAGGCGCGAATCTCTTCCCAAAGTGGCGATTGGGACTCTGAGGCGGCTCGACCCAAAGAGGTTGGAGTTGCGACCCAAAGCAGTGCCAAGGTGAGTATGAGAAAGTGCGGTTTCGCATGGCGCATGCCATCAAGCTTGCTGCACTTGACCCTGCCTTGCAACAAAAATAAGTTCATGATATTCCTTATAAACTTTTAATTTACCCGTTTCAAAAGAGGCCCTTCAATGATGGAATCCCAAGCGCTCCTGAAATCTGTCGATTACCAGAAAGCGAAGTCTGCCTTGCTTCAGTCGCTCCAGGCATCGAGCGCCAAACTCTCGGGCGTCAGACCGCCCGCTTCGGGTGAGATGCGCGAAGCCTTTTTGAAGCAAGTCGCGGAGTACGGAAAGGCGCGTGGACGTGATCTGTACTATCCGATCATCGCGTCTGGCCTGGGCTCCGGCCCGTTTTTCGAGCTGATGGATGGAAGCGTCATGTACGACATGATCACCGGGATCGGGATCAATTTTTTCGGGCATTCTCATCCGGAGCTGATGAGCGAGATGCTGGACGGCATCGGCGCCGATGTCATGCAAGGCAATCTGCAGCCTGGGCATGAAGCAAAAGCGCTGCTCGACAAGCTCCTGTCGATCGTCGGGCCAAAGTCGCGTCTCAAGCATGGTTGGATCACTACGTGCGGAACCATGGCCAACGAAATCGCCCTCAAGTGCGTCCGCCAAAAAAGAGCGCCTGCGACCAAGATTCTCGCTTTTAAGGACTGCTTCGCCGGAAGGTCAACCGCCATGCAGGAGATCACGGACAATCCGGCATACCGGCAAGGCCAACCCGTCTACGGGGAGGTTTACTATCTCTCGTTTTATGACGAAAAGCTCGGACTCGAGGGCAGCATCGCGCAGACCCTTTCCCAGCTGAAGGAGCATCTCGGCCGGTTCCCGGGCAAGTTCGCGGCGTTAATGGCCGAGCTCGTGCAGGGAGAAGGAGGATTCAACTTCGCCCCCCGCGAGTTCTACGCGAAGGTCTTCGAGGAAGCCAAGAAGGCTGGACTCGCGATCTGGGTCGATGAGATCCAGACGTTCGGGCGCACCGGTGAGTATTTCGCATACCAGAAGTTCGGGTTGGACGAGTACGTCGATATCGTCACGCTGGCGAAGATGCTCCAGTCAGCGGCGGTGCTTTACAGCGATGAGTACAATCCGAAACCGGGACTTGTGGCCGGAACCTTTTCCGGAAGCACAGTCGCGCTACGAGCCGCTCGAAGAAGCCTGGAGCTTCTCGAGGAAGGGAAATATCTCGGGGAAAACGGGAAGGTCGCCCGTCTTTCGGAGCGATTCGCCACGAACCTCACGAAGCTGGCTCAAGGGGCGTGCAAGGGGCTTCTCAAGTCCCACCGGAACATCGGTGGAATGATCGCTTTCGAATCGTTGGATGGGACTCTCGACGACGCGAAACTGGTCCTGAGCAAGCTCTTTGAGCGAGGTGTCGTCGCGTTCTATTGCGGTCACGGGCCTTATCTCGTCCGGATGCTCCCACCCTTGGGGGTGATGTCTGAGAAGCAGGTGGACGAGGTCTGCGAAATCATCGGAGCGGCGATTCAAGCCGCATCTGAAGCGAAAAGGGCGGCGAAGTGAAGCAGCAGTTCCTAGAGGACATCCGAAAACTCGTGCGTTCCAATTCGGTTACCCCGAACGGCACCGAGGAAGTGGCGAATTTCGTCCAGTCGTTGCTGCAGCGAAGAGGGTTGAAGACTCAGCTTCAGCAGGTGCTGCACTCGATCGAGAGTTTCTCGCAGAGGCAGTTCCACGTGATCGGGATCCTCGGAGATCCGCTGGTCGACAAGAAGACGCGCAAAGGGCTACTGCTCGCGAACCATCTGGACACGGCGAGCCCGGGGCTTCCTGAGAATTGGACGGAGAGCGGAGGGGATCCGTTTTCTGCAGTCATCAGGGACGGAAAGGTTTATGGGCTAGGCGTCGCCGATGCCAAGCTCGACCTGCTTTGCAAGCTGCGCGCGATCGAGAAATTCCGGGAGAAAAAGCTCCGACAACCTGTCTACATCGTTGGAACCTGTGGAGAAGAGCACGGGATGTTCGGTGCGAAGTATCTGATCAAATCGCTGGCGCTCAATCCGAAGTACGTGGTGGTCGGAGGACCCACTGATCTGCGCGTGGTCCATGGACACAAGTCGATGGCCTCATTTAAGGTCTCGATCGGCTATCAGCTGGTGGAGAGGGATGCCCGCGGCTTCAATCGCCGGATCGATCTCTATTCATACGGTACATCCGCGCACGGCGCTTGTCCCGACGAAGGATTGAACGCGATCTTGCTCGCCACCGATTTTCTGAAAGGAGCCACCGAGAACGGCTTCGAGGTTCGCTTCACCAAGATCGAAGGGGGCGATACGGTCAATCGGGTACCCGATCGCGCTCTGACCGAGTTCTACCTGACTTCTCATCAATTCGAGGATTTCAAGCGCTACTTCAGGGAGACGGTCAGGAGCGGTGGGATGGAGAAGCATTTCCGGGTCGAGCTGGGAGGCTTGGGGGACATGGGGGTACGTTTCCTTCCAGATCCGCTCTTTCCTTGCCTGATCGAAGTGATCGGCATGTTCAGAAAGATCGCGGCCGATCTGAAGAGCGAACAAGACGACCGCTTCCACCCCGCTCACTCGACAGTCAGCCTGGGGCAGGTCGCCCAGCGGCTGGGAGGTGTGGATTTGTTTTTCGACGTTAGGACGGTGTCTGGCGCATCGTTGGACCAGTTGGATTCGAGGATCAACGAAGGAGTGCAGGCGCTGGCAAGTCGCTATCCCAGCTTGAATCTGGTTTCGGTGCGTGAACGCACGAACCCAGGCCTGGATCTTCCTCCCGATAACGAGCTGGTCGCTATTTGTGGGGAAGCGCTTGAGGCGGCGGGAATCGACCCGCATCTTGATCTGATCTCGAGCTCCACAGAGGCGGCTCAGTTCGCGGCGGCGGGATATTCGGCGGTGGTGTTCGGGCCTGGATCGCTCATCGGCAACAGCCACAGTCCGAACGAGCATCTAGTGCTGGAGCAGCTCGATAAAGCCACCGCGTTTTACGAGAAACTGATCGAGAAAGTGTGCTTATGATACTTCTTCGAGAGGTCCAGGATCGAGATCTAGATGGGCTTGAGCGCTTGGCTCAGATTCCGGGGTTCATCAATCTTCAGAACGATCGGGATTTCTTGAAAGATCGAATAGCCAGGTCGAAAGCGTCGTTCAGCGACAAACTGGCTAATAAGCTCGATGGTAAGTACATCTTTGTCGCCGAGGACCTGGGCAGCAAGCGAGTGCTCGGAACTTCCATGATCGCCGCCCAGCACGGCACGACGGAGGCGCCGCATTTCTACTTCGAAGTCAGCAATGAGGAAAAGTTCTCGTCCACGATCAACACTGGGTTCATCCATGGCACCTTGAAGCTGAAATACGATACCAACGGCCCGTCCGAGATCGGAGGATTGGTACTGGACCCCGAGATCAGGAACTCGGAGGCGCGGGTGGGCCGGCAGATTTCTTTCGTGCGGTTTCTCTACCTGGGCCTGAACAAGCACAAGTTCAAGCGCAAGCTCATCGCCGAGCTTCTCCCGCCTCTCAACAAGAAGGGTCAGTCCCCCCTTTGGGAGGCAATTGGGCGAAGGTTCACCAATATGGACTATTGGGAAGCGGACCAGCTCTGCCAGAAAAACAAGGAATTCATTTTTTCGCTCTTCCCGTCCGGAAAGATCTACACGACTTTTCTTCCCGCCGAGGCGAGGAACGCGATCGGTAAAGTCGGCAAAGACACTGAGCCCGTGCTTCACATGCTCAAGAAAATCGGATTCGCCTACCGCAACCAAGTGGATCCGTTCGATGGAGGGCCCCACTTATGGGCCAACGTCGACGATATCCTACCGATCAAGAAGATCGCGACTTACACGATCGACCCGACGCTTGCGCCAGACGGGATATCGGCGGAAGCTGGACTGCTTTCGGGGGTCCGGCAACGCCCTGGCGCTTTTCGCGCGGTCGCTGTCCAGGCGATTCACAAGGATGGGAAATTGAACGTGGTCGATCAGAAGCTCGATGACGTGCTGGCGGCTCTGGAGCTTTCACCGACCGAGCCTGTGGTTTTCATGCCGTACTACTGAATCGCTCGAAAGGATCATTATGGAATATCAGAAGATCGGACTTCCTGTGAAAGGCAACTTCATCGACGGGGAATTTCGGGCGCCGAGCCGGCGCGACGGAGAGTGGATCAGCCGCAGCCCCGGGGATTTCAGCGACGAGCTTGGCGTGTTTTCGTACTCATACGCGGACGTCGATCGCGCCGTCGAATAGGCGCGGGCCGGCTTCCAAACCGGGATGGACGCTTCGCAACAGGAGAGGAACGACATCCTGAAGAAATACCAGGCGATCCTCAAGAGGCGAGAGGCGGAGATCGTCCAGATCATCGCGCGCGAGGTAGGCAAGCCGCTCTGGGAGTCCAAAACCGAGCTGACAGCGATGGTGAACAAGGTCGACGTCACGATCAACGAAAGCTTACGCTATGTGTCGGACATCGAGCTCGAGAAGATCATGGAGAATACGAACGGCGTTTGCCGCTACCGGCCTCTGGGCGTGATGGCGGTGATCGGACCTTTCAATTTCCCGGGGCATCTCCCCAACGGCCACATCGTGCCCGCCCTTCTGACCGGAAACACGGTTGTCTTCAAGCCATCCGAAAAGGCTCCGCTCGTAGGCCAGCTGATCGCGGAGTGTCTGTCCGAGGCAGGCCTCCCTAAAGGGGTTTTCAATCTGGTCCAAGGAGAGAAAGAGGTTGGGCGCAGGCTCTGCGTCCATGAAGGCGTGAATGGAGTGCTCTTCACGGGCTCATACGAGGTCGGAACCCGCATCAAGCAAGATACCTTGCTTCAGCACTGGAAGCTTCTGGCGCTTGAGATGGGCGGTAAGAATCCGGCCATCGTTTGCGAGGACGCCGATCTTGATCTGGCTGTGCACGACACGCTGGTAGGCGCTTTCATCACGGCTGGGCAGCGCTGCAGCGCGACTAGCCGGATCCTGGTCCATCAAAACCTCTACGACCGCTTCGTCGAACGTTATGTGGAGCGAGCTCGCGCGTTGACGATCGGTCATCCTCTCCAGGACGTGTTCATGGGGCCGGTTGTCGAGGCGGCGGCGATCGATCGCTATCTCAAGGCGATCGGGACGGCCTCCAAGGAGGGCTATGAGATCGCCCTCCGGGGAAAGGCATTGGATCTGCCTTTCAAAGGCAACTATGTGAGTCCGACGGTCGCGCTGGCTACGGACAGCTCAGTCGAGGCGGCGGCCAGAAGCTCGTTCCAGCAGAACGAGATTTTCGCCCCTTGCGTCGCCATCATTCCGACGCGCAATCTTGATCATGCGTTGGCCCTGGCGAACGCCACCCAATACGGCCTGGTCGCGAGCGTTTTCACTCAGGATCGCGGAATCTACGAGAAGTGCTGGAGGCAGCTCGAGTTCGGCCTCATCAATTGGAATAAGCAAACCGTAGGGGCGTCGTCCCGGCTCCCGTTCGGAGGATTGAAGAAAAGCGGAAATCATTTTCCGACGGCGCTGACTTCAACGCTGTATTGCACCTATCCCGTGGCGTCGTTGGAGACTTCTCATCCGAAAGCGCCGACTGGAGCGGGATATCCGGGCCTGAATTGGAGTTCTTGAGTCATCGAGCTCGAGAAGAAATCACCGCGAGAAGAAATCAATAAATAAAAAAGGCAGGAGCGGAGCCGCAACCTGCCTTTATGAATCGATCTCGTTCGCTGAGATACGAACGAGGCAACGTCAGCCGACGTCAGAGACTTACATCGTAGGCGAAGTAGCCTTCATGACGTTTGCTGCTTGAGGTCCTTTTGGGCCGTCGATTAATTCGAACTCGACCTTCTGGCCCTCAGCAAGAGTCTTGAACCCGTCACCTTGAATCGCGCTGTAGTGAACGAAGATATCTCGATCCGTTCCTTCAGCTTGAATGAATCCATAACCCTTGCTGTCATTAAACCATTTCACAGAACCCGTTGCCATTCGGACACCCCCTAGAAATTAAATAGAAGAGCAACTTAATTACCAACTAAGCTGGGATCCGAAACTCGTCAAATGAAAAAATGGATCATCGTGAAGCAAAGAGTCCGATCTCCTTGCAGAGATCGGACTCAGAGATTGCTATTGCTTTGCGTTAACGCCTCACTCGGCGAGAACTTGAGTTAGTAGCGATACCCGGTCCAAGCCGCGGGACCAGTGGGGGCACCTAGGTAATTCGGGTAACCGGAGTAGTTGGGGTAAATGGCGCCATCCGGTTGGAACTGAAAGTTGCCTTGAGGACTGTAACCCAGTGGCGTGAGACCTTGAGTCGGGCCACCGAAGTTGAGTGGCACTCCTCCCTGGAAGGCGTTCGAACCGCCCGCGTAGAAATTCGGATCCAAACTACCGAACTGGGGAGGCATCCCCGCGCCTGGCATCTGGAAGGGACTACTATTGAAAGGGTTGTGGACCTGGCCACTCTGCCTGCAGCTATTGAGGAACTGCATGGTGAAGGGATCGAGACCTTGGCTCGTTGTGGTGTTGGAGTACGCGAGTTCCTCCATGATGCTGTTGCAGGAGGCTTCGAGTGCCCGCCGTTTGAGCTCGCCACCAGTGAGCGCGGCAACATCGCTCATAAGCGCGTGGATCTCTTGATCGTCACACTTCTTGCCACAGGACTTGGCAATTTTGAGTGCCTCGCCTTTGAGGTTGTTTTCGCACTTGTAGAGATCGACATTTTGCTTGACCACCGTGTTTGAGCGGCGAAGCCCGAGTTGACTACTGCTGCGAACGAAGATGCCTTGATCGGCGATCTGCTCACAGGATAAGGCGACGATCGTGAGCCTCCTATATTTGAGCGTACGCTCCATTGACTTGCTCAGCGGGAGCTTTTCAGCTTCATCGATGATTTTGCGGGCAAGCTTGAAGTCCGGCTCATCTTCCTCATTGGGGTTTCCAACCGACATGGCGAGATCCGCCAGCACCAGCGCCACATCATCCGCGCCATCTTCGTAGTCCTTGCAGCTCGATACGATGAGTTCGGCGACATCGAGCGCTTCGCTGGCCTTTGCTTTGTTGGCTTTTTCCAAGCTATTTAAGCAGAGCCCTTCGTAGATCCCCTTTTCGATCTCTTTGAGCTCTCGATCGGTGAAACCGCCGGCAGAGCTTAGAATGGCGACTCCGCTAGGATCGCATTCATTGATTTTTTGTTTTGCCCGCGCGATGAGCTCGGCCCGCTCCTCGGCTTTCAAAATCGATCGATCCTTGTGTTTCCCGAGAACCGTGCATTCGATGATGGTCCCGGGCTGACTACGCTCAAGAATGATATCCTTTTCTGAAATCCCATCGGTGTCTTTGACTCTGAAAAGGCAGACTTCCTGTTCGCCCCGATAGGCGCTCATGTTGAAAGCCGCGCCTTGGAGACTGGATAGATCGGTGCAGCCGGCTGGATCGCTCGCGCATGTGGTCGAGCTCAAGGCTTCGTCCTGGCATCGCGCGAAGGATTCGTCCGCGACGAGGCGGAATCCGATCCTCTTGTCCCGGCCCGCATAAATCAGTGATCTGATCGGATCTCGGGCGGTGGCCTCATCATTGGTATTGATGATCCTGAGTGCGGGGGCTTTATCGCCTGCCGGATAGAGGCACCGGTTGAAAATCGGGACATCCGCGGTGAGTCGGAAGATCTGGGAATCCTTGGGGTCGAGGTTGCCTTTCACTCCCAGCAGCTCTTGAAGATCGGCTGGGGCCTCGGCACGAGGAGCAGCATCGTAGTCTCCTGCGTCTGAACCGGCTTCTGAGTCCCAATCGTCTGAGGCAACCTTGGATTGAGCCGCTGCCTGGTCTACTCGCGTTGAAGCCGACGGTTTGACCGCGGCAAGCGCAGCCAAGGGCAGCAGATGAATAGTGAATAGTGATACCCAAAAACGAAAATTCCTCTTCATGGTCCGCTCCTTCAGCGACTACTCTGCGATGATCAGCTCCGCTCGGTCAGGTTTCCTTATTCTTTCGGAAATCTAGACCGGGGCAGGCGCCGTTTGCGCTGCCTCTCTCTCTTTGGTTAGTCACAGCAAGGGATAGGCCAGCTGAAGCCAAATTGACCCCAGCTGTGTTTTTCTTGGAATTACCGAAAGTTTGCATCGAAGCAGAGAGGAGAGAGGCTAGCCCTGGATGTTATCGACACAGGAGGGTGTCGATAGTTTGGACAGTTTCAACAGACTTGAAAGCAGCGATTCTGCCCATCTCCTAAGCACTTGCCTCGTTCAATGCGGCGGGTTAGGGTGAGGTACAAAAGGTAAATATCAGCATGGTTTTCGAGAAGATTCAGAATGAAGACTTTGAGCAAATCGTCTATTGCAACGATCCGCGCGTGGGTTTGAAGGCGATCATCTCGCTCCACTCAACGGTCCTTGGACCTGCGGTGGGTGGCTGCCGAATGTGGGCTTACGCCAATGAGCAAGAAGGCCTGATGGACGTGCTCAGGCTGTCCAAAGGGATGACGTATAAAGCGGCGATCTCGGGACTGAACTGGGGCGGCGGCAAGGCTGTCATTATCGGAAGCCCGAAGACCGACAAGACTCCAGCTCTACTTCGGCGTTTAGGGGAATTCGTGGATCGCCTGGGCGGCAACTATGTCACTGCCAAGGATGTCGGGATCGGCGCTGACGACCTCAAGGCAATGAAGTCCAAGACCCGGCATGTTTTGGGAATCGAAGGCGAGACGGGTTCGAGCGGCGATCCTTCTCCGGCGACCGCTTGGGGTGTCTACCATGGGATGCGCTCTTCGGCTAAACACGCCTTTGGCGTGAACCAGTTGAATGGGCTCACGGTAGCGCTGCAAGGCCTTGGAAGCGTTTCTTATTACTTGTTGGAACACCTGGTTGCTGACGGAGCCCGGGTTATCGCGACCGATATCGATCAGGTAGCCATCGATCGCGCCGTGAAGCGCTATCAGATCGAGATCGTGAAGCCCGAGGCCATTTACGATGTTCCGTGCGATATTTTCGCTCCTTGTGCATTGGGTGGTGCGATCAACCCATCCACTCTCCCTCGGTTGAAAGCCAAGGTCATCGCGGGTGCTGCCAATAATCAGCTGGCAACGCCTCAGATGGGCGAAGAGGTGGTTAAAGCGGGGATGGTCTACGCGCCTGACTACGCCATCAACGCGGGCGGATTGATCAACATCTATCATGAAGCTATGGACGAGGGCTATAGCCGTACCCGCGCGATGGATCATGTCGCGCAGATCGGACAGACCATCACCCAAATTCTCAATCGCGCCACGATCGAAAAGCTTCCGACAAGCATCGTGGCGGACCGCATGGCCGAAGAGCGAGTGAATCGGGGCCGCTGAGGCTCATGAAAACGCCACCGGTACGCAGTCGAGTTGGGCGCGAAGAGGAGTTCCAAAGAGTACTGGCCTGCGTGAGGTTAGGAAGGAACGTGCTCCTCGAAGGCCCCGTGGGGGTCGGGAAGACTTTCCTCGCGCTTTCCGTTTCCGAAACCTTGAGGCGTCCCGTGTTCCGCATTGACGGGGATAATCGCTACTCCGAGCAGAAGCTGACCGGCTGGTTCGATCCCCCTACCGTGATCCAGAAAGGCTATGTGCCTGAAGCGTTCGTCCCAGGCCCGCTCGTCGAGGCCATGAAATCGGGTGGGGTGCTTTTCATCAACGAGTTGAATCGGTTGCCGGAGAGCGTTCAGAACGTCCTTTTGCCGGCGATTGACGAGCGAATGATCTTGATCCCTCGCCTCGGAGAGATCCGAGCGGCACCGGCCTTCCAGGTCATCGCGACTCAGAATCCGAAGGAGTTCGTGGCGACAAGCCATCTGAGCGAAGCCATTTTGGATCGCTTCGAGCTGGTCGTGATGGAATACCAGTCAGAAGAAGAAGAGACGGAGATCGTACGGCAAAAGCTGAGGGAGTTGACTGTCGCTAAGCGCGTCGATCCGCTTTTGGCTCCGCTTGCGGTGCGTATCGTCAGATTGACTCGGAGTCATCCCAGGTTTCGGCGAGGGGCTTCGATCAGGGGAGCCATCGGCGTTGCGGAGCTTTCAAGCTTATTGATGGAGCAGCAGGTCGATATCCGCTCCGCGGTCCTCCAGGCGGCGTGGATGGCGATTCCCACGCGGGTGGAAATCGAAAGGGAAGGGGACTCCCGACAGAGCGTGCACGAGGAGGCGCGGGCCCTCATCGAGGAAGTGGTCGCCGAGGCCTTCGAGCAATTGCTCGGGGCTGGGGATGGAAAAAAAAAGACCTGAGAGAGCCTGAAAGCGATTCGCCGCATGCCGCGCGGGTAGCCCAGTACAAGAGCGCGTTCAAGCCGGGGGAGCCGGATCGAAACGGGGTGAAGCCTCTGGCCTTTCCCTCTGAGTTCGTCACTGATTCGTTCGGAATCAGCCCTGCCGAAGACGAGAGTCTCGATCTTGCCGGGGTGAGCGCCTGGGATATGGCCGTTCGCTATCACGAGTTCAAGGGCATTCGCGCCTTACAGCCCTCGCTGCGGCAAATCCGCAGGCGCGCGGCCCAAGCCATCTTGGAACGAGCGAAGGAGGTCCTTGGCTCGATCGTTCATCCTGACGAGATCGGGATCTCTACCTGGCGGGAGCTTCCCGCGGATGCCGAACAGGCTGAAATCGAATTAGATGAAACCCTGGAGAATTCGCTGGTTCAGATCCTTGATCAGCAGGTGAGTGCCGATGATCTCTGGATGAGCTACCGGCGCCATCGCACGCAAAGCGTCGTCTTGGCGGTCGATACCAGCCTCTCCATGACCGGCGAGAAGCTGGCATTGACGGCGGTGGCGCTTGCCGTGGTCCTGCTTCAGTTTCCCGAGGATCCCATTGGCGTCGTGGCTTTTGAGAGCGAAGCGCGCGTGCTCAAAAGACCCGATGAACGGATGGTGGCAAGCGAGTTAATTGAAAGATTCCTGGATGTCCCTGCCCAGGGGTATACCCATCTTGAGGAAGGCTTGCGATCCGCGCTCAAGGTCTCGAGGTCGGTCGAAGCCAGGGCTTTAGGCCGGCCTCCGGCGACCGTGCTTCTGAGCGACGGAAAGTACACGGCCGGCAGAGATCCCTCCTATCTGGCTCCGCGCTTTTTCCAGCTCATGGTCTTGAAGATGGGTGAAGATCGGTCGAGTTTGGGGCTTTGCCGCGATTTGGCAAGAAAGGGACGGGGTTCGCTCAGTGAGGTCGCGAGCCTCGAAAGTCTGCCGGGTGCCATGTACGGAGTCGTGAAGGACCTTCTCAGGGGCCGATCTTTGGCGTAAAAATAAGGAACGGGAGTGATCTATGCTTGATGACTACAAGATCCAGGGGAATGTGAAGAAGATCGAGGTCGAAGTCGAGGCGGAGGTCGCGGATAAGCTCAAGCTGATGGAGGCCTTTCGAAAGATCGAGCTTTCGGAGCTTGTTAACACGGCTTTGAAGCGGTTCATTTCTTCTCATAAGGACTTCCTGCCTCCGAGCGAGGAATCCTAACAAAAAATGTCAGTCTTAGGGTGTCACTGTCGAACAGATTGACATCCCTGTTTTTCAGCAAAATCCACCGCGCTTCTAACTAGCCAGGACTTTTGGAGCCATTCTGGTCCGAGCTTGATATCCAGCATGGCATACTGCTTGGATATGGGTCTTCCGGCTATGA
>CAYNDM010000005.1:23317-27212 GCA_964395265.1 uncultured Bacteriovoracaceae bacterium | reverse complement strand
TCTATACAGGCTCTGAGGTTTGTCGCGACTTATTCATTCCAGCTCGGGAAGCGGCTCTCGATGCACTTCGTCGTCCCCGAGGCTCCAGACCAGAAAAGATTTGTGCACGCGCGGATAGCCCATGTTGATGTACTGTCCGCATCTCCCGCCGATCTTGAAGCGCTTTTCGTCCAGGTCGTGACAATGGCCCAAGACGACGAAATCGAATCCCTGCGCGAGTTTCTCGGCGGCGTAATTGCGGTAAATCAGGCGCATCTGATCCAAGCGCTCGATCGAAAGCTGGCTTGGCAGCGTGGGCTTATTCGCCCTGCTCTTCTTGCTGCTGGTCTTGCCGATCCGGTCGAGCCACCGGCCAGGCGCCGCGGCGACCATCGCCTTCATCACCGGACTGCGCAAGAATGACCTGAGAGCGAGGTATCTGTAATCGCTTCGATCCACCAGGTCGCCATGGGCTACGAAGAACCGCTTTCCGCGAAGCTGAAAACTCACGTCCCTCGAATGAACCCTCATCCCGGGAATAGGGGAGAACGCCTTGCGCATCAGGAAATCGTGGTTCCCCTCGATGTAGTGGAGCTCCACCTGCCGTCTGCCGGCATCCCGCAGCGCATCGAAAAACTCGCGGTATCTGTTCACGAAGACTTCTTTGTTTCCGACAAAGAGGTCAAAGACGTCTCCGGCCAAAATCAAAGTGTCGCCCTCTTTCGTTCCGTTTTGGATGAGCGTCAGAAGAGAGCGATAAACGGGGTCGTCAGAACCCCAGATATGCAGGTCAGAAACGACCAACAGTCGCATCGTTTCTAGGTAACGATTCCAAGCCTTTGGATCAAGGGGAATAATTAAAGCTTCTGATCGAGTATTTTGCCGCGAACACGGCCATCCGAGCTCGCCGCCTCGCGAAGACGAACGAACTCTTCGCCCGTAAACTGGCGGACGACCTGTCCGTCGGAGTCCCGCAGGACAACGCGCAACCCGGCGCCTGATCCCTCCTGCTTCGCCGACAAGCCGTGAGCCTGGGCAGCCTCGTCCGAGCGAAAATCCTCGAGGGCGGCTTCAACGGACTCGGGAGTCGCCTGGCCCTTCTGTTCCTCAGGCGAGCGATCCGAATGTTGATGCTGAGGATCGGACTGAGAGCCCTTTCCGCTGTCCGACTTCTCCCGGACACGGTTGATGAAACGCGCGACTTCCGTCAGGGGGCTGATTTTCATGTCCATCACTCTCCCTATAGACCTATCGGCGACTCTGGTCGCGAATTTAGGATTAAGAGGTACCGGGCCGCCAACCTCCTGACGTCTCGGGTTTTGAGCCACACAAGCCGGGATCTCGCGAAATCCTATGAAAGACTGGCATCGGGCAATCGCCTTGGAAGGAGTACAAGCAAAAACCCCCGGGAGCTCGGCACTCCCGGGGGGGCTTAAGAGAATCCGACCGACACTATGTCAGGGCGGATTCAGGCGCACTTTTTTGCACTTCCCCGTTTTAGAGGAGCTTCAATGCCTGAGCAGGCGCCGAGTTGGCCTGAGCGAGGACGCTCACGCCCGCGTTCTGGAGGATCTGGCCGCGGACCAGCTCCGAGGTTTCGGAAGCGATGTCCGCGTCCGCGATCCGGGAACGCGCAGCCGCCAAATTTTCTTTGGCAACGCCCAGGTTATTGATTGTCGCGTGCAACTTGTTCTGAGTCGCTCCGAGCTTCGCGCGGGCCTCGAAGACTTTGGAGATGGCCGCGTCCACTTTGTCCATCGCCTCGCGAGCGTCGTCGATCGACTCGTAGTTGACGCCGTCGATCCCGAGCTCGGCGGCCTTCACGTTGTACTCAGTGGTATTGAACTGGATCCGATCCGCGTCGTCCGCTTCTTTCCGGATACCGACCTGAAACTGAAGCTCGGATTTCGACGCCTCGCCATTCAACAGATTGATTCCGTTGAAGTTGGTGACGTTGGCGATTCGATCGACCTCGCTTCGGAGCTGCTGAACCTCTTGGTTGACGAACGCGCGCTCTTTGTCGCCGATCGTATCCGAGGCCGCCTGCACCGCAAGCTCACGCATGCGGATGAGGACGTTGCCGATCTCATTGAGACCGCCCTCGGCCACTTGTACGAACGAGATCCCGTCGTTGGCGTTGCGCTCGGCTTGCATCATCGAACGGATCTGAGCGCGCAGGTTTTCGCTAATCGACAGGCCCGCGGCGTCGTCACCCGCCTGGGTGATGCGATTGCCCGACGCCAGTCTTTCATAGGATTTCGCGAGATCCCGGCTCGAATGGCTCAAAGCCCGGTTCGCAGACATTGCCGCAAGATTGGTTTGAATTCTTAAGCCCATTGTAGACGTGCCTCCATAGGACAAGCTAATGCTGCACCGCGTCATTTTGCGGCTAGATTAGCCCGACTAGCTCTGCGCCGCTGGTTAGAGACAGCGCGGGACCGAGTTCATGCCCTTCCAGGTGGTTCGCACCTGAACAGAACTAGATTTTGGTTATTAACGTCTGAGTTGATGAGCGACAGCGACGCAGGTCATGGTCAACTACACCACAAACCTGGTTTGAACTTGAGTATCTTCCGCCTCGTGTACAGCAAACAGTTGGCAGACGTTGTCAGTATCTCAGTGAGCCCCTTTGCCCCCTGCTGACAACATACCTATCGGAGAAAGAAAAAAATACTTGAGCAAATCAAACACGAATTAACAATTGGGCCTAAGAGGCCGAATTGCTCCACGATCCTTCCGCAAATTTTCTATGACCCAGCGAGTCCTCTGACCTCGGGGACGGAGACGATCCTTTCTCCGCCCCCGAGTTGGTGTATCGAGGACTTACCAACCCTCCGCTCAGCTAAGAAGCTTCAGCGCGGAGAGATTGTTTTGGTTAGCTTGACTGAGGACCGAAACAGTTGCTGCCGTAAGAATATTATTCTTCGTCAGCTCCGCGGTCTCGGAAGCAACGTCCACGTCGTAGATGCGGCTACGAGCGCCGGACATGTTCTCCTCATAGATTCCCAAGCTATTGATCGTCGACTGCAGCCTGTTCTGGAGCGCACCGAGTTCGGCACGGTTGCCCGTAAGGCTCTCGATAGCGCCGTCGATCTTGGCCAGGTTCTCACGAGCGGACTCCTTCGACGCGACCGAGATGTCACTGACGCCGAGAGCGGCGGTAGTGGCGTTGGTCTTGGCGACGTCGAAGTAGAAGCGGTCGTGATCCGGGTTATTGTGGACACCGACTTGAATCTCGAGCAGCTCGCCTTCCCCGTTCAATAGCTTTTTGCCGTTGAATTCGGTGCCGGCAGCGATCCGATCGATCTCCTGCCGAAGCTGCTGCACTTCCTTGTCGATGAACCCGCGCTCGACATCGCCGATCGTGTCCGAAGCCGCCTGGATCGACAGCTCACGGAATCGGATCAGGATGTTGCCCACTTCGTTCATCGCGCCTTCCGCAGTCTGAATCATGGAGATCCCATCATTCGCATTGCGGATGTCCTGGCGCACTGAGCGGATCTGACCACGCATTTTCTCCGCGATCGCGAGGCCAGCGGCGTCGTCTGCCGCGCGAACGATTCGAGATCCCGAAGCCAAGTGCTCCAAGTTGCTCTTCTGGGAACTGCTATTGATCCCCAGATTGCGTTGAGCTGCAAGTGACTGAGTATTCGTACTTACTCTGAGACCCATTGTATTCCACCTCGAGTTGAGACACTGCCCTCACGTACGCCAAACAGCGCACGAGCGAACAGCCACCCTCAAGTCCCGGAGCACACGACGACACTCACGTACCGCTCATGCGCAGACGTACCGCTTCGTGGCCCTGATGGCCCGAGAGTGATTCAGTTACAAGTTGTGGCAGGAATTTGCTGTACCCCTGCCAAAAGACTCTCTCTCTAGAACCACTCCAAAGAGACAGCCCCTTGTTCACATA
>CAYNDM010000005.1:22710-23307 GCA_964395265.1 uncultured Bacteriovoracaceae bacterium | reverse complement strand
TCACATACTTAATCGGTCAGGAAATAACTTTCTTTAGACTTTTTTAGTCGGTTTTTAATAGAGCTGCGTTATTTCTAACAACGCAATGCGTTAAGTAACTGAACTTACGAATATGAAATCAACTCCGCAGCAGAGTAAGGATCGAGTTCTCGACTCAGTACTTTTGCAAGAATCTCCTGACCCGAGGCAGTTGAGAGCATTGAATCGAGACTTATACTGAGTTTTTCGATCAAGATATCTTCGATCTCATTTCGGATGAAATCGAGTGCCTTTGATTCGCGTGCGCTCGAGGTCGTCAGGAAATCCTGGTGGGCTTCGACGGATCGGATCAGCTCCACGATCCCAACGTTCCGCACCCCTTCGGTCTTGTGCACGGGAATGATCCAGCTTTTCTCGTCATGCGGGTTCATCCCCACCAGGGTGACCAGCTCGCGCACGAGCTTGTCCGCCTCCGGGCGATCGCATTTGTTCACCGCGAAGATATCGGCGATCTCCATCAAGCCCGCCTTCATCACTTGAATCGAGTCGCCGCTTTCGGGAACCAGGACCACGATCACCGTCTGCGCGAGCTTGAGCACGTCAAGCTCGGTCTGCCCC
>CAYNDM010000005.1:12623-22700 GCA_964395265.1 uncultured Bacteriovoracaceae bacterium | reverse complement strand
TTTCCCCACCCCCGCCGTCTCGACTATAATGACATCGAATCCGGCCGCTTCCAGGACCATGACCACTTCTTTAGTCGCATGCGAGAGGCCTCCGTGCTTTCCGCGAGTACCCAAGGACCGGATGTAAACGCCGGGGTCGCCCGCATGCTGCTGCATGCGAATACGATCGCCCAGGATCGCGCCTCCCGAGAAGGGACTCGAGGGGTCCACGGCGATCACGGCCACGCGTTGCCCCTTCTCCCTGAGCTGCGCGACCAATCGATCCACCAAGGTGGATTTGCCCGCTCCGGGCGGACCTGTGATTCCCCAGATCTGGGCCTGTCCAGTGCGAGGATAGAGCTTCTGCATGATGGCGGCCAGATCGCGATCGCGATTCTCCACCTTGGAGATCAACCTCGCCAGCGAGAGCCGGTGCCCGGAGAGCATGCCATTGACTAATTGCTCGACCCTGTCCATTAGCTTTCCTTCTCACAGGACTGCCTCGTTCTCAAGCCAGCATCCGCAGCAAGATGGAATCTTGACGGCGAAGGTGCCGCGCTTTTGACGTGAAATCTTCGCTTCTATTATTACATCCGATTCAGATAAAATTTTATGCTTCAGAGGAGGAGATCATGGATCGATCTCGCTTGGCCCTTTTCATCCCTCTACTGGCCGCCTTCGCCTCAGCCGCATGCAACCCATTGGATGGTACAGACAGGCTTCCTTCGGCTGATCCCAATCCCCCGCACGCCGATCCCGACCCCCCGCGCGATGCGACGCCCGGCCCTTCTCCCACGGCTCTGCCCGCGGCGACTCCGAAGTCGAGCCCCGAGCCGATCGGCGCCCCGAAGCCCGAGCTCGAGGCCTGCTATCCGGGTCGAAACGAAGATCACAAGACATGCCTGCCCGTGCAGGCTCTTCACAGTCTCTCGCCAGCCGAGCAAAAGGAGTTCACGTACCGCGACCCGAAAACCGATCCGGGCTTCCCCAAGGGATTGAGCAAGAACCAGTATCGTCCGCCGGTGAGATTCCTGGACTACGCCGCATCGGGGCCCAAGACCTATCTCGCCCCGAACTTCCAACTGACCGAATTCTTCTTCCCGCGAAATCACGTCAACGGCACCCACACATTCCACCGTTTCGGCATCATCACTCGCGCCGTCGTCGAGATCATGCAGGAGCTTCGGAACCGGATCGGGCGCCCTCTCAGCATCAATAGCCAATACCGAAGTCCCGGCTACAACAAGTACCTCGAGGAGTATAGGGGCTACGATACCGCCACCTGGAGCCGGCATATGTACGGCGACGCCCTGGACCTTCAGGCGCCAGGAGTCGAACCAAAAACCATGGCCACGCATTGCCGCGATTTCGGCGCTGACTATGTCTCGATCTATGCCAGCGGCCATGTGCACTGCGATTGGCGCAATCATCCGCTGGATGAGGCATTCTACGGCGTTATCGGCGGAATTCAGTCCTTCGCGATCGCCGAGCGCGAAGAGATGAACTCCGCTTTTCTCACTGAACTTCAGAGCTCTGCCGAGATCGCCGTGCTTTCAGGCGAAGTTGTGGGCGGCGGATCCATCCGACTGGGAATCAGGGGCGCCCCCAAAGAGGATCCTGAAGAGCTCCTGGTCGAGTGGAAAGGACGAACTCCATCGGGCAAAACATTCGAGTCTCGGTCGTCGGAGATCTCGATGGATCTCGAGGAAAACGGTAGATATGAGCTACAGGCCGAGGTCGGCGGGTTCTTGACGCTCAATCGCCAATTCCTCGTAAGTCATTGAATCAGACAGCTGTTCGACCTGTGGCCGCGTCGTCCACTCTCCATTAAAGCAGTTTAGCACGAAACTCCGATACGAGTGACGTGAGAGACTCCACCATGCCGAATCGTGCACTGGGCAGCCATACCCCGCGCGTCTGTCGCATTCCGCGATGGCGGAGGTTCGTGCTTCATACTCTGGTGCTTCTGGCCGCCTTGAGTGCGTGGGGTGCACCCGATGGGCGTGGGCTTTCCAGATCTACAGGCGGGTTTTCGCTGTCCTCAAATGGACGGACCTGCGTGCGAGCTTCGGCTCTGAGCCTGATCTCTCCCGCAGGGAGAGTCAACGAACCCGTCCCGAATCTCTACGAAAGCATCGATCCCTCCCGGCCCTGGCTTCCCGACGAGTGGCGAAGCGAGGATATCATCACGTCCCAAGGCTCCACGACCCGGATCGAAACCAAGATCTATTTGAAGGAAGCGCATCCCGACTACGCCTATCCCCCCGAAGCCTCGGTCAAGCGCAGTCTCGACAGAAGCGGCAGGAACCTCACGCTGATTTTCAATAGCGCCAGACTGGATACCCCATTCGTTTCGAAGTCGATGGAAACCAGGAAGATCCCGGCATGGGTACAGGTTCCCGGAGTCCCGGCTTTGGTTCCGGGCAAAGGAATTCCCACGATCACCTACGTCACCTTGCGCCAGATGCGCTTGCTCAAGATCCCGTACGGAGGCCTGACCTCGGCCTATGTCGAATCCGTCTCGAACGCCACCGCTCTTTTGCAGATCGGAGCCCACCTGAAAAACTGGCGTCTCGCGAACCCTGGGAAATCCTCCGTCCCAACTCAGGTGATGTCGCAAGCCATCAAGAACACCCATACTTACCGTTATCTCGAGACCGGGCTGATCCAATCCGGACATCGAGTGCGCGACGTGAATCAAGCTGGGGTACGGCCTTTTCAATGGATTGATCTCAATTGGATCACCGATCTTCGGAGACCGTCCAGCCAAACCTTGGAAGAATATTCGCGATCGATCCAAAGCGGCGGCAGCAAAGAGACGCTTTCGCTCGGGGCGGCTCTCGGGCTTGATCCGGAGGATCTGGTCCCGAAAGGGTTGGCGTTGGAGTTCAAGCTGGAGCCTTGGAGATAAGCGCGCAGCGGGACGATAGGCGGGACCCGGGAGATAAGCGCGTACCAGCGCGATCGCGGAAGCCCCGGGGGAAAGCGCGTACCAGGGCGATCGGTCCTCGACTCGATAGACCGGTCGCGCGAGCTACAAAAAGCCTCAATGCTCGCTTTCGGGTTTCCGATAAAGAACCATGGAACTGTTCACTTCTCCCGCCCAGTGGGATCCCTCCGTCAAGGTCATGTCGATCCTGCTATCGATTTCGGTCGTCCTCTACGCGCTTTGGGGAGAGTACTTCAAGAACACCTACAACGAGGGACAGAAGCGGGCAACGAAAGGGTCGGACGAAGAGGGCGAATCCAAAGCCATTCAGTTGATCAGGGTCAGGACCAGCGGGCTCATCAGTTTCGTCACTCAAGTGGTGATCTACTTCACGGCAACCGAAGCGCGTCAGAAAGCGCCACTCATCTCTCTCGCGTTCGTCGCCTGCGCCCTGCTCGCGACCGGACAGATCCAATTCTCGCTCGAAAAGCGAATTCGTGGACTGGAGGCCGGCCATCGTGATCAGTTTCGGATGACTCTCAAAGCGGCTCTCTGGGCATCGGCTAGCATGGCGACGTACATCGTCTGCATCTTTCTATTCAGTGCGGGCGCGCTGGTCGGAGCGAAGGCCGTGGGAATGAGACCGGAGTTCACCCTCCTGGCCGTCGTGGCCGCGAACATCCTGGGCACGCTGACGGCCTTGGGACTGACCTTCGCCCTCGCTCCGTTCTATCTGAGGAAGTCGCTTCCCTGCTCCAAACTTCAGCCTGGCGATCTTCAGGAGCGGATCCGATCCTGCTTCTCGCGCGCGAAGCTGACGCCTCCCCATGTTTGGATTCTCGAGATGGACCAGTTCAAGTTCAATAACGCGATGATCGCGGGTTTCAGCCGAGGCAAGGGCCTTTTCGCTCCGGCCCTGTTCATGAGCCGCTCGATCGCCGAGCGATTTTCGCCTGACGAAATCGAATCGATCGTGCTCCACGAAGTGAGCCATCTGGATCTCAAGCATCTCCGCAAGCGTTTCACCTATACGATGAAGATCCTGGCGGGAACCGCTGCAATGAGCGGAGTGATTTTCACGCTTGCCAACCTGACGCTTCCCCCTCCTTTGACGATGTTCATGGGACTACTCATCGGGATATTCGCGTTCATCTATCCCTTTCTCGCACTGAAAAACCAAGTCGCCATCCAGGAGATCGAGGCCGATCGCCATGCCGTGATCGCTCTCGAGGCCGATCTCGGCGCGTTCTCGCGCGCTTTGAGAAAGCTGGACCTGCTGAATCATCACTCCGGGGACCGGCGCGATCCAAACGCGGTTTTCAGCGTCAACAGCGCGCACCCATTGACTGAGGAGCGCATTCGGATGCTGACGGAAGCCGTGGAATTCCACCGGGAACTGCAAGCGGCAGCCAACCGCGAGGCGGAACGCGAAAACCGCGAAGCCGCATAGCTTAGAGGATCTGCCCTTCGACGGACTAGGAAGACTCGCCTCCGGAGAAGTGGGCTCAGCCTCACACGCTGGGCCCAGTCCCCGACGCGGAGGGCCCAGCCTTACATGCTCGACCCAGTCCCAAACGTGGTGGACTCAGCCCCACATGCTGAACGCAGCCCAGCACGACGTAGCTTTGGGGAGCGAGCCTGCTGAACCTCCGGCGCCGGGGGTGATTCAGGATCTGGGCGTAAAACCTAGTTCTCTTTGGCTTGCTCGTTGACTTGTCTTGCGCGGATCTCGATCGGATCCAGTGGCGCGCTCGGTGGCGGCGCATGACCCTCATCCAGAGCCGGATTTGGGTTCGGAGAAACTTGCGTCGAGGCCGAAGAAGTCGCGGAAGCAGGAGTTGGTGAAGGAGCAGGGCTTGACTGCGCCTCTTCCCCCGCTAGATGACGTTCAGGCTCGGTATCCCCAGCGATCTGCGCACTGGCGGATTCAGATGCCGGAAGACGATTTGGGTCTTGCGCCACTGGTACGTCGTCCTTCTTGAGCAAGTTGTATTTGCCGAGCACGGTCCCCTTCGGCTCGACAGGAGGACGATACAGCCCGAACGGGTTCTCGATCGGCCCGAGCTCAGCCTGGGTCTGGGGAGTGACTTCAAGTCTGCGGTAAAAGACGAATTCACTCAGTCGACGATATCTCGCCACCGCCATCCGCAGGTAACGGCTGTCACCATACGCGTCCAGGAACGCCCGGGCGAGCGGCGTGACGAACGAGTAGGTGCCAAGGATCTTTTTTTGCCGCTCATCCACGTATGGTTCGTCTTTGAGCGAGCTTTCGAGGCTCAGGAGCTTGCCGTAGAAGCACCAGTGGTATTTCACGGGTTGATTCTGAACGAACTCACGCATCCCCGCCTCGAGCTCATTGGCGCTTTTCGTTGACTCGTTCAGCTTTTTCCAGTCCCGGTCGCAATCCTTCAGTTCGTCCTGGGCTGGGGCCGACGAATCCAGGAAGACGGCCATCAAGTCCCCCAGGTCCGTGCCCTCGGGATGAGGCACCTTCACGAATGCCGGTGGCTCGGGCGGCAAAGGCGGCAAGGATTTGACGGTCGAGGTCGCGCAGCCGCTCCAGCTAACGGACCAGCCCGCGAACATCAGAACGCAGAGCGCGCATTGGGTAGTTCTTGCCTTCATGAGCCTATTCCCTCGGGGTCTTCTCGGCAAATTCGACCCAGTCCATGAGTTTTTTGGTTGGCCGGATCGAATGGCATCAAGTGAGTTTCATAAATACCGAATAGATAAAAGAAGCCCCATCAGGGGATTCGATAGGTTTGACATGAAGCAACTTGGATTGAACAGTCTGGCACGGTTCGACGAATACGGAATGAGCCTGCGCGCGTTCGCGCTCGCGGCACTGCTTTCGCTTGCCCAAACGCTTTCGCCTCATGGGACCGAAGCTTTCGCTCAAGCGTCCGGCGCCTCCAAGGAATCGGCGCCGCCCGCGTCGCAGGGCGGTCAGTTCCGCAATTTCTACGAAGTGCTCGACGACATCATGGGCGACTTCGAGTACGACCTCAAGAACGGCCAGGTAACCGGACTGAAGGACCTCGCGATTCGCAACATCGCGCTTAGCGAGAACGTTCCGCCTTCGTTCAAGGCGCATCTCGAGCTCGTTCTCACCGAGAAGATCCTCAAGAACGCCAAGACGCGCGTGATCCAATGCCTGCCTTGTCGCGCCAAAAGAACCACTGTGAACGGCGATCAGGTCATCATCACCTCGGCCGAGACTAACCCGCTCGAGTTGTCGCGAATCGCCAAGCTCTCGGGAATCGCCCACTTCATGGACGTGGCGTTTAACTACCAACCCACGGTCATGGTGCTCTCGATTTACATCACGGAACCAGCGACGGGCGGGATCCTATGGTCCCGCAGCTACAACTCCGAAACCTCTCGTGCGGCGGCCTTCAGGCGCGGGGTCGACTACAGCCAGATCGACGAGGCCCGTAAGCAGACCGAGTACCAGCCCACGATCCAATACCGGCTCTCCCTCAATTATTTCTTCGAGAAGAACATCAGCGGCTATACAGGCGTGCTCGCCGCTGGCTTCAGGATGATGGAACGCTACGACAACCGGAAAAAGGAAGTCGGCTTCGAGCTGAACTACATGAAGGACTCATCTACCCTCGTGAGCAGCACGGAAGATGCGACGGCGAACCTTTGGGGCGGATTCAACCTGACTCTGCTCTTCATGCATTCCTGGAACCTCATTGGTCTCGAGGAGAACTACAACGATGTCCGCGGCAACATCTTCGTAGGGATCGGTGGCACCTACGCCTCGGGTTTCCTGGGAGGCCTGATCCGCGGCGGCTACGAGTGGAGGCTCGCCAAGCACTGGGCGGTTTCGGGAGCGTTGGGGTACCGGCCCCAAGCCACGGCATTCGTAAACGGGAACGCCGCCGGAAGCGTATCCGGGGCGGAGTTTGGGATCGGCATCAGCCATTTGTTTTGAGGCATGAGATTGAGAGAAGAGGATAGAGCACTTCTGACGGGCAAGACGATGGTGGCCAGCGCGGCCGCGATGACTTGCCTTGCCCTTTTGGCAGGGGCGAGCGGATGCGCGTCGGTGAAGTCGTTCTTCGCCGTGGATCAGAAGTCCAAGCGCCTGGCCCCCATCCACAATCCATTCTTGGATTATCAGCTCGCGGGCAAATCGGATCGCGAGAACATCGTGCTTCGAACTAAAAAAGGAGACCGGGCGGTCGAGGTCGAGCTTCCCGGGAGCACGGCCGACATGACTGACTTCGTGGTGCCCATGTCCCCCTCCTTTCAAGAGAATTCCCGAAAGCCCGCATCGGTGGACGGAGTCACAACGGATGATCGCTATCTCGGCCGACCACCGAGCCCATCCGACCGCGAGATCACCTACCGCATGCCCCAAGGGACGGCCGAGGACGAGGCCAGGCGGCGGGAGATCGAAAGCGCGCTGGGCGTGGTCCCCGCCGAGGATTCCGTCCCGAACCACGACACGAGCTATCTGGCCGCGATCGACCACGTGAAGCAGCTTTACCGGCAGTCCAGATACGAAGCGGCGTTGCTCGAAGTGGATGAGCTCTTGAAGAACTATCCTACGGATCCCAAGCTTTACGAGATGAGAGGCACTCTCTTCGATCGGATCGGGCGCGCCGACCTGGCGAACCGATCCTGGGAGCAATCCCTGCGCTTCGGCCCGGATAACGAGTCCTTGAAGCGCTTCCTTGAGAAACGAAAACAGAAAAGGAGTTTGGCGTCGCCATGAAAGGACGGCTTCTCCTGACCTCCCTGATAGCTCTCTCGCTCTTGGCGCCGGACAAGGCGCTGGCCGCGCCGCTCCGATCCACCAGCGCGATCCAGACGGCTGAGCGCGCTGCCGAGAGCCAGGTGCGCAACCTCCTCGATCCGCTGCTGGCCAAGTACTGCCCCGATGAATGCAAGCTGATGTCCGTAACGGCGTCGGTGGACTTGACCGCCGCCGAGGAGGTCGCTCCAGGCTTCGACGAAGTGGACCCGCGGGGAGAGCTGATCCTGGCCCCCTCCTCCGCCAAAGCGAAGCTCCTGATCGATGAACGGGTCGGACCGGTCTCACGGCGAAAGCTGCTCGAGCTGATGCAGCAGTTTTTAGATACCCTGGATTTCCCTGTCCGCATCGACACGCAGATCACCCACTTCCCTCAACCGATCGGATCAGCGGGTAAGATCGCGGAGCTGCGCGAGAAAGTGACCAAGCAATTCAAGGGCACGATCGAAAGCCTTTTCAATCAGTTCTGCCCGCAGCATTGCCTTCTCGCCGACTATGAACTCGACACTGAGGCGGTGAACGCCGAGGAGGCGCAATGGGGATCGAGCGGCGAATTCATGGGCGATGCGGGCGTCGCGATCCGGATCAAGGGCATCAACGGAACGGTCCTGATCGACGAGGCGCTTTCGCCCGAGGAACGGGCCAACATCCTCGAGATGGCCAAGCTTCGGACCAACTACTTCAAGAACGTAAACCTGGCTTCGCGGGCCATGCGGTTCCCAAGGCCGGTGAGGACCGATCCGTTCGGAAACCTGATTTACACCACTCCGCCCGGCGTCCCTATCGCAGGCGCTGCGGGGAAAGAGAACAAGAGCGAGAGCGAGACTCTTCGAACAGAGTCGAGCTCGAACACGACCCAGAACAACGCGGACGTCCGGTCTCAGACCACCAGCACCAACAGTAGCGACAACAAGTCGAGTTCAAGCAACGAAACCAAGTCCAATAACCTGAGCCAAGAAACCAATCAGCGCCAGGAGCGATTCGAGCGCTTCGAGAAGATCGAGAGGGTTGAAAACGGCGATGCCGTGCAGAAAGAGCTCGAGAAGTTCAAGGTCTTCGGTCTGATCTTCGCGTGCTCCGTGCTGGCTCTTCTCATCTTCCTAGCCATGGCGACCTTCAGGATCAAGCTGAGCGGCGGGACCCACACGATCCAAAAAGTCCTGGGAACCCTGGGATCGGACCCCGTTACGTCACCCGATCCTGCCTTGAATCCGGAAGCGCTGACTCCGGTGCCGGAGGCTCCGGGAACGACTTCCGTGAACCGCAACGCGACCGTTCTCAAACGTTACGAGATCGAAAGACTCCAATCGGAGTTGATGGACATTTTCGCCCAGCAGCCCAAAGTCGCCAAGTACGTGTTCAGCAGGGTCCTGACCGAAGATGGCGTCGAGATCACC
Source organism: uncultured Bacteriovoracaceae bacterium (assembly GCA_964395265.1). GTDB lineage: Bacteria > Bdellovibrionota > UBA1018 > UBA1018 > UBA1018 > CAYNDM01. Next base: position 13,630 of record CAYNDM010000005.1, on the reverse strand, counting down.
GCGCAATACGTCTATATCTTCGGCGAAAGCGTCGTCATGGACATGATTCGCGATCCGAGCCTCCAGAGCGACATGAACGAGCTCATGGAATTCTACGCCAAAACCACGTTCGATCTCACCGACGACGAACGCCTCGAGCTGCTCAAGCGCCTGCACAACCGTACGGTGGCTGGAAAGCTCCTGGTCATGGGAAGCCGCTCTTCGCACCTCTTCGACTTCCTGTCCGAGATGGACGGGCCACAGATCCTCGAGCTGATCCGCAACGAGTCGCTCACGGGTAAGTCCATCGTACTCACCCAGTGCGATCCGCAAAAGCGGGCCGCGATCTATTCTCAGCTGGACGATAACAGCCGCTTCCAGCTCATGACCGAACTGTCGCGCATCGATTACCTGCCGCGCGACTACATCTTCAACGTCGCCAATGCCCTCAAACGAAAACGGCGCGACAACCCGAGGTTAAATACCGAAGCGTTGCCTGGCTCCGACGTCCTGCTCACATTGCTCGAGCGGACCAGCCGAGAAATGCAGCGCACGGTCATCCGGAACTTGGAGCTTTCGAATCCAGACAGCGCACGAAGCATCAAAGGCAAGCTGGTCAGCCTCGATACGCTTCGCTTCCTCAGGGACGGGCAACTGCTTGAAGTGGTGCTCAGCCTGAAGCACGAAGAGCTTCTGCAATTCCTCAAGGGCCTCTCCGAGGATCTGCGGCACATCATTTTCGCAAAGTCGCCGCGTGACTTGGTGGCTGATCTCGAAGAAGAACTGGCCTCGATGGGCGAGGTCAATCGCGAAGCTTATCACGCCATCGAGCGCAAAGTGGTCAACCGCATGAAGCTGATGGCCAACGACGGCCTGATCAACCTGGTCGAGACCAACGAAAGAATGCTCGCGGAAGCCGGTACTGGCCAGTCCATCATGGAGGCCGGACCCGCTGAAGGAACGCACACGGCCTCAGCCGTAATCCGCAAGGTAGGTGGATGGTGAGCGAAGCGATCAATCCTCTAGCC